>JAVHOK010000036.1:1630-11533 GCA_036170035.1 Minisyncoccota bacterium | reverse complement strand
GGGCACTCCTATTCAACAACCTGGTGTCATTTCTGATATTAAAGGAGATCTTAAACAAATTAGAGCTGAGTATCAAAATAAAATTCAAACAGAACGACAAAATGCCGTTCAGTTAATTGAAACTAAGAGAGTAGAAACAAATAAAATTTTAGAACAAAAAAGACAAGAGTTTCAAAATCAAATCAAAGAAGAGAGAGATGTCCTTAAACAACAAATTGAAAAAAACAGGGAAGCTCTTATGCTTAAAATAAAAAATTTCAAAGATGAAAAAAAGAAAACCGTCGCCGAAAGAGTTGATCTTCGTTTAGAAGAAATTAACAAAATCCAAACTGATCACTTCGTTGCGGTTTTAGATCAAATTGAAAAGGTTTTAGGAAGTATAGAAATTCAGGCTGATAAAATGCAAGCCAATGGTCAAGATGTCTCTAAGGTTAGAACTGCTATTGATTCTGCTGCCAAGGCCATTGCTGATGCCAGAACGGCTGTTGTTGTTCAATCTAAAAAAACATATACTCCAACAATTACAAGTGAAACAACAGTCCAGGCTGATCTAAAAAAAGCTAGAGAATCTTTAAACTCTGACTTAAAGGCTGTTAGAGAAGTGATTAAAAAGTCTCATGAGGCAGTTGTATCTTCTTTGCACGAATTAAGAAATGTTAAGCCATTACCTTCTGCTACGCCATCACCGATTCCTTCTGCTACAACTTCTCCAACTCCTGTTGTTCAATAATTAAAATCTTAAATCTAAGACCTGCTTATTTAGCAGGTCTTAGGCAAAATATAAATTAAAAATATGAACGAGACAAACAACAATGGGGATATAAATACAATCCCAGCAAAAAAAAATTCTATGGCTTATGTGATAGCTATTATTGTAATTTTATTAATTCTTGCAGTTTTAGTTTGGATATTTGCTTTATCGGATAATAAATCAGTAGATGACAAACTAAACACTCAAAACACTTCCGGACTAAATACTACACAGTCAGATAATATCAATAATATTGATGCTTCTCTTAATGCTATTGATATTGGAGATGTGGATAGTAATTTTCCATCAGTAGATAAGGATATAAATAGTTTATAAACAAAAATACCCCATTTTATGGGGTATTTTTTGTAAAAGAAAACCCGCCAAACTGTTTGGCGGGTGTAGTGTGCGATAGGGATTACTTTATTGCTTGTTTGATAAATAAAGTTATCTTTTTCTCGTAAAGTGGATGATTGGAGTTATACACTCCAACAATACGGAGAAGAAAATGGCGATCAGTACTTCCAAATGGATTTCTTTCAACATACTCTTTTTTTAACACAGGTTTAATAGATGTAATATAAATTATTGATCTTATTCCATTATTAGCCGGCGTTGAAATCAATGCTAGCTGTCCATCCTGAAACTCAATAAGCGATCCAACCTCTACATTATTTAGTAAAATTATTGTGTGGGTGATTTTTTCCAAATCACCAGCCGAGAGTGAACTTTCCCATTCGTCATATTTAATTTGATCATTAATTACTAAAAAAATAGTAAGTAATAAAGTGCCAATAGCAAAAAGACCAAATACCAAAACAACCTTGATCCAAAACTTTTTCTCTTGTTGTGTCATCATTGTTTCCATCTCATCTCCCTCTTTCTCCGAGTCTTTCCTCGGTGTCTTTTTGGTTATTTAAAGGTGCTACTTTTGGATTATAATATCCATCTGATTTGAACATACAATAATTTGAGAATATTGTCAAATTCAAATATATTTAAAGAGATATTTTATTTTCACATAAAGTTTTGTTAGTATGAAATAATATGAAAGATGATATTGACTTATCGGATGAGCAGTTAATTGAAAAATACAAAAACGGAGAAGATGTTTTTTCTTTTATATTAAGACGATATCTAAAATCTGTTTATAATTTTGTTTCAAGTTTTTCTAACAAAAATCAAGATGCTCAGGATATTACCCAAGAAACTTTTATTAAAGTTTGGAAAAAAATAGATAAATACGATCAAAATTATTCTCTAAGAACTTGGATATTCGCCATTGCTAGAAATACAGCCTTAGATTGGCTAAAAAAGAAAAAATGTATTTCTTTTTCTGATTTTGAAAATGAAGAAGGGGACAATCCAGTCATTGATTCTTTAACTGATCAAACATCTTTAATGGACGAGCTTATCAATAAGGTGGATAAAGAGGAAAAAGTATTAGAGATTATCAACAACCTCCCTCCAATTTATAAAGAAGTGATAATTCTTAAATATAATTATGAATATACATTTGAAGAAATAAGTAAAATTGTTGATAATCCTCTAAACACTGTCAAAAGTCGTTATAAGCGTGCGTTGGATAAAATCAAAAAAGATCTAATAGATTAGTAGTTTTTTTGGAATTATCGCTACTGGTTTATACTTTGTGTTGTTTGTTTGTTTTTGTTTTGCACCAAAACTCTCTTTTCTCTCGTATATACTAGTATGATCGGAGATTTTAGAGATTTAATAAAAAAGTCCAATAACTTTAACCCACCAGATAACCTTTATGGTGATATTTTGGCACACATTAAAAAAGAAGAGAAAAAGAAAAGACTTTTCTTATCTATTTTCCCAACGATTGGATTTTCGATATTAGCTATTTCCGGATTTTATTATAGTTTTTCCATCTTTATTACTTCGGAGTTCTATTTCTATCTCAAACTTATTTTCTCAGATGGGGATGCGATTCTCAAATATTGGCAGGATTCCGTTGTGCTTTTAGGGGAATCCGTTCCTGTTCTTGGAGTTTTGTCTTTATTAATTTCGGTTGTTGCTCTTATTTTCTTTATAAAATATATTACAGAAATTATCAAAATAAATAATTACAAATTAAACTATGGACATATATAAAATATTTCACTCAACAACAACTACAGTTATTCTTATTTTGATTATTCTTATTTTTTTAAGTTTTTTTATTTTTCAAATTGGAATATCTTTTGGTTTAAAGAAAGCTGAACATTCATTTAAATCAGCCGAAAATTTTCAAAAAATGTTTGGGGACAATAGAGATATGGGACCAGGTGGATTTATTGATAGAGAATTTCCAAACTCTCATGGTGCTGTTGGTAAAATTATTAGTATTAATTTACCCAAAATTGTTGTTGAGGGAAACGATAATATAGAAAGAATTATTGTTATTACAAAAAACACCGTCATTAGAAAACAGAGAGATGAGATAAAAGCAGAGAATCTTCAGGTCAACGATTTTATTACTGTTTTGGGCAATCCCGATGGAAGCGGGCAAGTTGAGGCTAAACTTATTAGAATTATGCCATTACCGCCAATGCCCCAAAATGGAACAGGTAATAGTTCAAGCACGCAATCTCTATAAAAAATATGAAAATAAAAGAATATTTATTGACCCATAAAAAGGTTAGTTATCTAATGGTCGCCGTTATATTAGTCGCTGGATATTTTTTAATTAGCTCGCTGACCAAAACTACTGGCCAAACTGAATATGCCCTTGGGGCTGTTACTCAAGGTAGTTTAACTTCGTCTATTAGTGGCACGGGTCAAGTTTCTACTTCTGACCAAATAGAAATAAAGCCAGAAGTTTCCGGAGACCTTACATTTGTTGGAGTCTCTAACGGTCAAGAGGTCAAACAGGGATCTATTATTGCTCAGATAAACAACGAAGATGCTTCTATGACTGTTAAAAATGCAGAGCTTAGTTTAGAAAATTCAAAAATAGCATATCAAAAAGCACTCAAAGAATATCAAAATCAATCTGACTCGTCTTCTATTTCAGATTTAAAAACCGCTTATCGTGATGGTTATGAAGTTATCACCGATACTTTTGTTGATCTTCCGGATATTTTAATGGATATGAATGATATCTATTATACTGCTTCTCATTCTCATTATTTTTTAGATTCAGAAGTTAGGTCAAGCGCTGGGGATATAGCCATAGAATACAAATACAAAGCTGGTGTCACATTTGATCAGGTCAAAGATTTATATAATAAAGACTTTGCTACTTATAGATCTTTGTCAATCAATTCTGATCCAGAAAAAATTGTTTCATTTTTAAATGAAATTAATGGCACGCTAGAAAAATTATCCAATTCTTTAAATGAAACCTATAATACCATTGATTTTATTAACGGGAAATTAGTTGAAAAGCCAAGTCAGATTGCCGTTGATAAAAATAATATAAGTTCTTATATTAACAAAATAAAAACTCATCTTTCTAATATTCAAAATGTTTTAACTAAAATTGAAGACGCTAAAAATAGTACTATTGATTCCAATCTTTCTTTGAAGTCTGCCGAACTTTCAGTTAGTCAAGCAGAGGATTCTTTAAGAAAAGCCAAGGAGGCGTTAGCCAATCATTCTATTAGAGCTAGTTTTGATGGAATTATCTCAGATGTTCCAGTAAAAAAAGGAGATGCCGTTACCACTAACACAGTTTTGGCTACTCTTATTACCAAACAAAAAATTGCGGAAATATCTCTTAATGAAATGGATGTCGCTAAAATTAAAAATGGACAAAATGTTGTTTTGACATTTGATGCTGTTGAGAATCTTTCTATTGTCGGTAAGGTTGCTGAAGTTGGTTTAGTTGGAACAGTTAATCAAGGAGTAGTCAGTTACAAAATAAAAATAGGTTTTGACACGGATGATAATAGTGTCAGGCCGGGGATGAGTGTTAGCGCTTCTATTATTACCGATGCCAAACAAGATATTTTACTTGTTCCAAATAGTGCTGTTAAAACAAAAAATGGGTTTAGCTATGTTGAAATTCTTTCTGATGCTGTTTTGATTAGTAATAAAAATTACACTTCAGTTTTTGGACCAGTTGAAAAAGAAGTTGTAGTTGGCTTGTCTGATGACAATTATACAGAGATAACTTCTGGTTTAAATGAGGGAGATCAAATTATTATTCGCACGATAAAAAGTTCTACCACTAGCGCTACTACCAGTCAGGCCCCAAGTTTACTTGGCACTGGAAGTACTAGAGGTGCTAATGCTGGAATGCCAAGATAAATATATGATTAAGGTTGAAAATGTAAATAAAATATACAAAATTGGAACTACCGAATGCCACGCCTTAAGAGATATAAACTTCACGGTTAAAGCTGGAGAATTTGTGGCAATTATGGGTCCATCTGGCTCAGGAAAATCAACCCTAATGCATATTCTTGGTGCTCTTGATAATCCTACTACTGGAAAATATTTTTTAGATAACAAAGATGTTTCCAAATTATCCGATGATCAATTATCTGATATAAGAAGTGAAAAAATTGGCTTTGTTTTCCAATCTTTTAATTTGCTTCCCAGAACTTCTGTCTTAAGAAATACTATTATGCCCTTATTGTATTCTGAGGTTATCCCTAAAGAAGAAAGAGAAAAAAAGGCTAAGGATGCTTTGCTCTCTGCTGGTCTTAGCGAAGAGTTTTATAAAAATTTTTCCAATCAACTTTCAGGAGGACAAATACAAAGAGTTGCTATTGCTCGTGCTCTTATTAATAATCCTAAACTTATTCTTGCTGATGAACCGACTGGAAATCTAGATACAAAAACGGGAGATATTGTTTTAGGTACATTTCAAAAACTCAACAAAGAGCAGGGCCGAACAATTATTTTAATCACTCACGAAAAAGAAGTCGCCGAGCATGCCCATAGAATTATTCACATTAAAGATGGGTCAATAATTAGTGATAGCCAAGATCACACAAGAAGAGTTATAAAATAAACAATCAGCCAATTTATGAAATATACAGATATTTTAGAAGAAACATATTTTTCTCTTTCTGGAAATAAAGCTAGGTCTAGTTTGACGATTTTGGGTATTGTTATTGGAATAAGTTCTGTGATTGTAATGCTTGCTATTGGGCAAGGCGCGCAAGGATCTATAGAGTCTAGTATCCAATCACTTGGGTCTAATCTTATTATGGTTACTCCCGGTGCTCAGCGAGGAGTTGGTATGCAGGTGAGCGGTGGAAGAGGAACGGCCAAAACTCTTACCCAAGAAGATTCCGAGGCCATCGCTAAAGAAATTTTAGACGCCGAGGCTATTTCTCCAGAAGTTTCTGGACGATATCAAGTTATTTATAAAGGAGCTAACACAAATACTTCTATCGTTGGGACAAATAGTTATTATCCTATAGTCAGAAATGCTGATATTGATTTAGGATATTTTATTTCTGATCAGAATGTCAAAAGTCTTTCTAAGGTAGCCGTGATTGGATCAACTGTTAAAACAGATTTATTTGGGGAAGATGCTTTAAGTGAGGATGCCGTTGGACAAACAATCAAAATTAAAGGCATTGAATTTAAAATAATCGGCACGATGAAAACTAAGGGAGGAACAGGATTTGGAAGTCAGGATGATATGATTTTTATTCCAATCTCTGTTGCTCAAAAATATCTAGCTGGAGATAGTTATGTTTCTACGATTAATATCAAAGCTAGCGACTCAAGTTTAATGACATCTATACAAGAGCAAGTGAAAGATTTATTACTCATTCGGCACAACATTACTGACTCTACTAAAGCTGATTTTAGTGTTATTAACCAAGCTGACATTGTTGCTTCGGCTTCTAGTATTACTGGCACTGTAACAATGCTTCTTGCTGCCGTGGCTGGTATTTCTCTTGTGGTTGGTGGAATAGGGATTATGAATATGATGCTTACTACCGTTACTGAAAGGACTAGAGAAATTGGACTAAGGAAAGCCATTGGTGCCAAGAGAAAAGATATAGTCAAGCAATTTTTAATAGAAGCTATAGTGCTGACTATTCTTGGGGGAATTATCGGAGTTATTTTAGGAGTGTCTGCTTCTTATCTATTTTCCTATTTTGGAATTATCCAAACAAAAATATCTATATCTTCAATTTGGTTAGCCTTTGGTGTCTCGGCGATTATTGGTGTTGCTTTTGGATATTATCCAGCCAAACGAGCCGCCACTCTTAATCCAATTGAAGCATTAAGATATGAATAAAAAATAATACATATATGAAAAAAACAATAATAATATCAATCGTTACTGCGGTCGTTTTTGGAGTAGGGTTTTTCTTTGTTGGTTATTCTTATGGTAAAAATTCTTTACCAACCAACATTGGAAAAAATGTTATGGGTCAAAACAGCCAAAGGTTAGGAGGAAATTTTAATGGTCAAACAAGAGGGGTAAATACACAAAACGCAATTAACGGAGAAGTTATTTCAAAAGATGAAAAAAGTATCACTATAAAATTAAAAGATGGGGGATCGGCAATTGCTTTTATTGGATCAGGAACAACGATTTATAACACTTCAACTAGCACAATAGAAAGTGTTTCGGTCGGAAAACAAATCTTTATTTCTGGAACAAAAAATCAAGATGGAAGTTTTAGTACTCAGTCTATTCAGATTAGAGGTGAGTTTGGTCCGAATCTTTCCCCTATTAAATAAAAATAATATTTTAAAAAACCGCTCCATTTTACGGGGTGGTTTTTTTGTATTGCATAAGTTCAAGCAAAAGAGGTATGATAATAAAATGTTTAAATAATATATAAAAATAGCATGGCTTTTATATTTTTAGATGAGAGTGGAGATTTAGGGTTCAATTTTAATAGAAAGAAGACATCAAAGTATTTTGTTATTGCTTGTCTTTTTGTAAAAAAAGAAAGACCAATTGAAAAAGTAGTTAACAAAGTGTTTAATAGTTTTAATAAAAAAGAAATAAAAAACCATAGTGGCACATTGCATGCTTATAAAGAAAAGCCAGCAACGAGACAAAAAATTCTTAGGTTACTAAATGAAAAAGATGTATCAATAATTTCTATATATCTTAATAAGTCAAAAGTGTACACTAAATTACATGACGAAAAACACATTCTTTATAATTATATAGTAAATATTTTATTAGATCGTATATACACAAAAAAACTTATACCAACCAATGAGCTAGTATCTGTTGTGGCATCAAGACGAGAAACTAATAAATTTCTAAACCAAAATTTTTGTAATTATTTAACCAGTCAAATATCAGGAAACCATAAAATAAAAATATCTATCACTATCAACGCTCCGCACGAAAGAAAATGTCTGCAGGTTGTCGATTGTGTATGTTGGGCATTATTTAGAAAGAGAGAACATGGAGACGAAAATTATTCTAATTTAATAAAAAGCAAAATTATTGAAGAGAGTCCTTTATTTTAAAAAAACAAAACCCCGTGCGCTAAATGAGGAACCGTACGGAGCCCCACGCACGAGGAATTACTTGTTTCAAGCATTATAACTCAAAAGTATAAAAAAATCAATTTTCTGTGGATAACTTTTTTGTCCTTAATAGCGTTTTTTAAAAAGAAAATCCGCAAAACTTTCTCTGTAAACCCAGGATCCCCTGGGTTGTAAATCTCCTTTACATCGGATACCAATGTTTCTCTTACAAATAAAGGATATGAATAAATAGAAACGAATCTTGGGTCTTTGACCATGATATTATAAAAATTACGATTTTCACTACTTGAGTTTGTCACCGCAAAAATATTCCCATTTTTTAATTCAATAATAGCACCCTTCTTTACATCATTGAGTTTTGTTTTCATCTGCTCAATGTGAGCAGATTGTTCCTGGGTGACCGTTTGTTGCTTATTATTTTTTTGGGTTTGTATCGCTTGTATCGTACGAATATACGCCCCAAAAACAAAAGCAATAATCCAAATGATTATGATGGCAGGCCAATATTCGTTGAAAATTTTTTTGTTTTCGCTCATAATCTCTTCTCTCCCTTTCTCCGAGTTCCCACTCGGATTTTCAATGTTCAGTTATTAGGCCTTTTACCTATTCTTATAATCCTATCACAAAAAAACATTTTGTCAACTTAAATAAATCCCACAAAAAGAGATAATTCTTTATTGAACATTTTTATTTAAAAGAATAATATTAATTTATGGCCAAATACAACGGAAGCCCAAGTCGTTATTTAAGATCTATGAAGAACTTGAACTACTTTGTGACTATTGCCTATTTTGTTTTATTAGTGTATTTATATTTTGGTTTTATAAAAAATCTAAATTTTGGTCTGACTTTGGAAAAATTTATAATTCTTACAATAATTTTTGCTCCATTTTTTATTTACTTAAAAAATAAAGCTAAATACCACAGCAAGGAATTTAATAATTATAGAAAAGGATCAGAAGGGGAAGACGACACATGCAAAGAGTTAATGAAACTCTCTGATGATTATTATATTTACGAAGATTTAAAGTTATTAAATATCAATGGTTATAAAGGCAATATCGATTTTGTCGTTATTGGCCCAACGGGCGTGTTTGCAATAGAAGTAAAAAACATGAGAGGCAACATAACTTTTGAAAATAATCAACTTCTTAAAGACCAAAGACCCATTTCTATTAAAAAAAATTTTATCAGTCAGACTATAGCAGAAGCTCTTCAAGTTAGAGAGTACCTAAAGAAACAAATTAATAAAGACTATTTTGTTTTTCCAGTATTAGTTTTCTCTAATAGAGGGGCAAAAATGAGATTTGGATATAATACCGTAAATGATATTCATATTTTAGGTAGAAGTTTTCTTAATCAATTTATTCTCTCAAAAAATAAAACTCTTTCGGATTTTGATATAAGCAAGCTTGATTATTCTCTAAGAGCAATTTTAAACACTAAAATAAAATAAACATCCTTACATACTTGAGTATATAAGGATGTTTATTTTTCTAGACAGGGATGTCTCCTTCGATTATTTTTATTACAATAAAAATGTCTAGGCACCCCCTCGCGATGCAATCTGCTGATTGCATATCGCTATGGTGTTCGAATCCTGACAAAAACAAATCAATTTGTTTTTTTCCAGTATCAAAATAAAAACACCTAAGCGGTGTTAATTTTGCTACCGGACAGGGATTCGAACCCCAATTAATGGCTTCAAAGGCCACTGT
>JAVHOK010000036.1:0-1530 GCA_036170035.1 Minisyncoccota bacterium | reverse complement strand
ATTTTGCTACCGGACAGGGATTCGAACCCCAATTAATGGCTTCAAAGGCCACTGTCCTACCATTAGACGATCCGGTAATTCTTTGTTCGTCAAAAATATTATCATTATCAGCCCCTAAAATCAAGAAATATCTATCCTTTTATGCTTTCTATTATCGCTACCTCAAACGGGACCAACGGAAATGGGTTGTATCTCATTTGTGAATAAGCTCCAATTAACGCCTTAACTAATTCTATTAAGTATTTTGTATCTACTTTCAAAGAATGTTTTTTTATCTCTTCAAGTTGCGAAGAAGCAATTTCTCTTTCAAATAGCATTTCAAGTTCTGGCGCCAAAGACAAAGAAAGTACTCGTCTTAAATACTCAGTCAGGTCTTTATTAAATTGAAAAAGATTATATCCCTGGTTGTTAATATTATACAAAAATTCCAAAGCCCCTTTTAAATCTTTCTTTAAAACAAAATCCGCCATTTCTATTGTTTTTGAAAAATCCACCTTCCCCAAAATATTTTCAATATGTGAAACCGTGATCTCCTTTCCTTTTATGGAAATTACTTGATCCAAAAGTGATTCTGCGTCTCTCATACTTCCATCAGCCAAATAAGAGAGTAGCTCCAGAGCCTCAGGGGCATATTTTATGTTTTCTTCTTTAGAAATTCTTTCAAGTTTTTGAGAGATCTCTTTCATTGATAGCTTTCTAAAATGAAATCGCTGTGTTCTAGAAACTATTGTTGCTGGGAGTTTTTCATATTCCGTTGTGGCTAAAATAAAGACAGCGTGATCTGGCGGTTCTTCTAGAGTTTTTAGAAGTGCGTTAAATGCCTGTGTGGTTAGCATATGCACTTCGTCTATGATAAAAACTTTTTTTGCGTATAAAGAGGGAAGGGTTTTTATATTTTCTTTTAAATCTCTAATTTCATCTATCCCTCTGTTTGAAGCTGCGTCTATTTCTATCACATCCATTGCCGAACCTAAATCAATTTGTGTACAAGCATGACATCCATTGCACGGCTCTCCCTTTTTCATAAATTCTTTATCTTCTAATCTTTTTTGACAGTTAATTATTTTAGCTAGTATTCTCGCGGTGGTTGTTTTTCCAGTTCCTCTGGATCCATAAAATAAATAAGCATGGGCAAATTTTCCCTCTGAAGCTGAGCTTTTTAATATCTCTACCAAATTCTCTTGTCCCATTAAATCAGTTAAGGTATTTGGTCTATATTTTCTATACATTGCCAATGCCATATTAAGATAAATTATACCCCAAAATCTCTAATTTCACAAATATCTAAATCAACACACAACTAACAACTTACTACCTACTACAGACCGAAGATAAAAGTTTTTATTCTAAATTAATTTCATTTAACTTATGTTTATCCCAGTGTTATAAATTTATCAGAACAATACAAAAAAGGAGAACGCGATGGCAACAAAAAGTGCAATTCAAGTGATTGTTGATGAAGTAGAAGCCTTAGGTGGGACTCGTGAAGATGTCAATAAAATTTTAGGAGATGATATTTTTGTGAGAAAA
>JAVHOK010000035.1:0-2392 GCA_036170035.1 Minisyncoccota bacterium | reverse complement strand
AGGATTTTTTAATAACTGCTTCTGATGGGAAAAAATACAAGACGTAGACTTAAACAGTCCTACCTAATCGAAAAAACGGACTGTAATTAACTACCTTATTTTGTCTTAAACGCCACTTTTATTTACTACCTGTATCATATCAAATAATTTGTTTTCTTGTTGTCTTAGTTGTTTTGCAAAATCATTATCTGACTCGTGGTATGCTATCTGGTCTAGGTTTTTGAAGGTTATTTCTGGTTTTAAATATTTATCTGCATTTGGGATTTGTTTAAGTGCTTCATATGGAACATTGTAGGTTTTATACATTTTTGTTTTTCTTCCTTTACTGTCAACTGATATGGTTGGGTAACCACAAGGCCTATGGTAGTTTAAATAGATGTTGAAATAGTTTTTGTAATAATTGTTTATGGAGTTAACTAAGTCAGTGTTCCTTGTTATATACTCCCAGCCCATATTTTTCCTAATGACAGATCCATTTTTTGTTTCAACTAAGGCATTGTCATTTGAATGGTAACTTCTGGATTTAGTTTGTTTTATCAGTAGTTTTTGAAGAAAATCAGCTATCTGGTAGTTTATGTTCTCATGCCCCCTGTCAGAGTGAAAGTTAAATATTTTAAAAGGAAATTGATTAAATATTGCTTCTAATGCAACCAACATCCAGTCCTCAGTGATCTGAGGAACTGCAAAGACCACCTCCCACTGAGTTATCTCATCCACAGCATTTATGTGGTAAATATCCCTCTGGTTTACAGCATCAACTCTTATTGATCCGGGCCTATTAAAACTCTCAGGTTTCATGGTGGTGCCTATTTGTATTTGCCTTGCCTTAGTATGGTTTATCCAACCAGATTTATATACCAAAGAGTTTCTTAAGTTTGTTATGTGACTATGAGAAACCTCTGATATTGTTTGAAATTCAGAGTGACCAAAAATCTCAAATTCTCTTTTTAATATCTTTTGTGTTGCCATTTCAGAAAGTCTAAGGTGTAGTTCATCAGTTTTTTCAAGAAGCTTAATATCAACCCCGGTATATATTTTACTGGGATTAACTCTAATATATTTAGTCTTAACTAATTTTCCTATTCTAACTCTTTCAACAAGGTTAAAAAGTTGTGTGTGTTTATATCCTGTTATTTTTTTAAGGTACATTAGGACCACCCTTTTATCTTTTTTACAAAGTTTAAAATATCCAAATTTAAAAACAGTTTTGGTAATGAACTTATACTTCTCACTAATTGGTTTATCCTCCAAGGTTACAACCAACTTTAAAGAGCCTTTTAAAAAGGCTGTTAGTTCATTAATATTAGTTAGGCGCGAATCGTCCATAGTTATATTCATGACAGAAATAATTGTGACGTTTCGCGCTAATCTTTTCCAGAGTTAGCCTCAAATATGAAGTAGCCTCATTTCACTCCGCTTTATGGTTAGGTGAGACTGTTCCTTGCACGCCAAGGCAATTTTGGTATACAATTTTGGGTATGGCAGAGAAAGAGTTGGCAAGGCAGGAATTTTTTGCAAATTTTTTCTCTAGTGTCGGTGTAGCCTGGTTTGCTGCGGGAGTGATTGGTATTTTTGTCGGACAGGCAAGAGAGCTTGGAGAAATCTTATTTTCGTTAGGGTGGGGAATATTTTTTAGTCTACTGTTCCTTTTTGCAGGTTCAAGACTTTTGAAATAAATAAAAATAAAATGATATCTTTTGAAGATTTAATAAGAGGTTATACGGCTGCCGGGTTTGGGAGTGCGGTTTTGGTTCTTGTGATATACTTGTTTCTGGTTAGGAAAAAGAAATGAACTCGCTATACGTCTGGGCCATTATATCTGTAGTTACTTTTGTCGCCGTTATTTATTTTGTGACGAAAGATATCCCAAAAAAGTAAAGTCTTTGTTTTGCTCAATTCCTAACTTCTAATTTCTAACTCTTCAATACTCTGCACTGATCTTTCTTTTCCCTCCCGCCCTTCACCTTTTAACATTTACCCCTTACCTTTTTACCCACATTCCTTGCACGCCAACGCAGTTTTGGTATACAATTTTGGTATGGCAGGGGCTATTTTGAAGCTTGTGTTATAATAATCTCATGTCACAGCTTAAGTATTCACTGCCGGTTTCAATTCTCAAAGAGGGCTCTTGTTTTATAGCCTATACCCCCGCTTTGGACATTTCCACCTCGTCTGACACTTTTGAGGGAGCCAAAGAAAGATTTGGAGAGTTGGTACAAATCTTTTTTGAAGAGCTCTCAGAAAAAGGAACTACAGACAAGGTTTTAAGTGAACTTGGTTGGCAAAAGGTCGAAAGAAAGTGGTCTCCTCCGGTTGTCGTTGCTAATAGTTCTCAAGAATTTACAATTCCTGCTTTTGCCTAAATGCCCCAATTAACTCCAATAAAACGCAA
>JAVHOK010000034.1:10738-11822 GCA_036170035.1 Minisyncoccota bacterium | reverse complement strand
TTTTTGTTATGTTTATAAATAACTAATTTTTTCTTCACTAATTATTTTCTATTTACTTCTTTTTTCACTTTTTACCTATTACTTACTACTCATTACTTTTTTACTTGTTATTATAACCACTTTTTCTTTTTAAATATTCCTACCATAATTAAAATCACCACTACTATAATTACTGTCATTATCCAAAAATCATAAGGAGATTTACCAATGATTGGACGAGAATTTGTGTCTATTGTGAATAAGGCCAAAAAAACCATAATTGGAAAAGTTAAGAAAGCTAAGACGGAAAATGTTTGTACCACCTTCGTCATTTTTATATTTGTTAGCTGAGTGTTCATACTTTCAAACGATTCAATTGTTTGTTTGTAATTTTCACACATTTGAATAACTTTAAGAAAATCTCCTTCTAGATCAGAAAAATAAATTCTAGATTTTTCTCCAAAAAAGTCTGGACCAATTTTTTGTAATGAATTAAAAATACTTGTCTGAGATTTTGATATAAGAAAATAACTCAAAAGATCTCTTTTGACATAAGAAATAAACTCTACTAATTCCTGACTCTGTTGTCTAAATATATTATTTCTTATATTTTCAATTTTTTCATCGACATGATGAAGTTGTCGTAAGGCATAAACTAAAGTTGATTCTATAATATAGTAAATTAAACGAGCTGGATCTCCACCCAAAATTCTTTCTTTATAATTTTCATCTTCCTCTAATTTATCTTCTATAATATCTAATGGTTCTAATTTTTCGTAAGAAACAGTCACAACATTATTTTTAGTAATTAAAAAATCTATTTCACCTCTACGAGAAACTCTATCATTCAAATCAAAGATTGGCATATGATAAACGATAAACATGTAATTCTCATATATTTCTACCTTTGATCTGCTAGAGACATCCCTTAATTCTTCTATAATAATGGGATGAAATTTAAACTCTTTTGCTAAGGCCTCAAGTTCTTTATCAGATGGATTATTAAGATTAATCCAATTTGTCTTTCCTTTTTTGATTAACATAATTAATTTATTTTTTATCTTCTTATTATACAATTAAATCAAAAATTTTGAAACAATTTAAT
>JAVHOK010000034.1:4922-10638 GCA_036170035.1 Minisyncoccota bacterium | reverse complement strand
ATTTTACCATAACAAAAACAGTCAAGTAACTTACGATCGTATAGAAACTTGACAAACAAAAACCGTCGGAGCTATAATGGTCAAGTAACTTACGATCGTACACATACTTGACCAATTAAGATTATTAGATAATAATTAGAATCGATTAGAGATCTTAGAAATCAGATATTCTAGACACTCCTTAATTTAATAAGTACGACAAGAATTATATTGGATTATATTTTTAAATTTTCAGCTTTAAGCTGATCCGCGAAGGCGGAAATTTTATTTATTCACATAAAAATGAGAGGTGAACTAACTTTCAAAATACTTTCTGCTTTAGAAAAAAGTAAAGACGAAGCCCTTGACCTTTTGAGCGCTTTTTTGGTAGCTGGAATAGTTAGCGGTTGCAATCCTAAAAAAGCCAATTTTATAGCTGGTACTGTTATAGAAGAAAGACAAAGATTAAGAGAAGATAGAGAAAACGATCGTATGGCTAAGCATAGATTTTATAGTATGGTTTCATATTTAGAAAAAGATGGTCTAGTTAGAAAACAAAAAAAAGAAGAGGGGATTTATATAAAAATTACTTCCAAGGGCGTAACTCATTTAAGATATATAGAAGAAAGAACCGAATATGCTCTTCCTCCTCCAAATTATAAAAATGATTTAGAAAAAATAGGAAATGTAACAATTATTACATTTGATGTTCCTGAGATAGAAAGAAAAAAAAGAGATTGGTTAAGATGCGCCTTACGTAATATGGACTCAGAGATGATTCATAAAAGCGTTTGGATGTGTCAAAATGGTGTTCCCGAGGGTTTTCTAGAGGATATTAGGGATCTTAATCTGAGTGATTATATGGAGATATTTCAAATAAATAAAAAAGGTACATTAGCAAGATTTAATATTAAAAAGAGTAAAAAATAAGATTATGGATGAAGAAAAAACAAATCAAACTAATCAAGTCGACAAACAAGAAGAAATTATAGATTCTCAAACGCCAATTAACCCCGAAGAGGATATTCAAAAAAAGTGTGATGAATATTTAGATGGTTGGAAGAGGTCAAAAGCTGATTTAATTAATTACAAAAAAGATGAAGCTAAAAGATTTGAATCTTTCCTCAAATTCTCAAATGAGCAGGTTATCAGAGATTTATTAGTTGTTTTAGATAGTTTTGATCTTGCCCTTGCTTCTTTGGGCGAAGAATCAAATCTGGAAAAAGGTGTATATCTTATTAGGGCTCAATTTGAGGATACTCTTAAGAAATATGGCCTTGAAAGATTATCTGTTTCTGTCGGACAAAAATTTAATCCACTTGTTCATGACGCCATTGCTAGTGTTGAACAAGAAGGAGAATCGGGTACAATTTTTGACGAAGTGGAAAAAGGATATATGTTAAACGGAAAGCTCATTAGGGCTTCTAGAGTAAAGGTTATAAAATAAATTTAATTAAAAAATAAAAAAAATTATGTCAAAAATATTAGGTATTGATCTTGGAACAACTAATTCTGCGATGGCAATTATTGAGGCGGGAGAGCCAAAGATTTTAGAAAATTCAGAGGGAAACAGAACTACTCCTTCTGTTGTTGCTATGAGTAAAACCAATGAAAGATTAGTTGGTTTACTTGCCAAAAGACAAGGCGTTGTTAATCCTAAAAACACAGTTTTTTCAATCAAAAGATTAATTGGAAGAAAATTTTCAGATTCTGAAGTTCAAAGTGATATCAAATGGTTTCCGTTTGATATGAGACAATCATCTTCGGGGGGCGTTGAAGTTAAGATGGGAGAAAATTGGTTAAAACCGGAAGAAATTTCTGCAATGGTTTTGTCAAAATTAAAAGCTGATGCCGAGGCCAGAATTGGAGAAAAAATAGAAGAGGCTGTTATTACTGTTCCGGCTTATTTTGATGACGCTCAAAGACAAGCTACAAAAAACGCCGGAGAAATTGCCGGTCTTAAAGTTAGAAGAATTATTAACGAACCAACAGCCGCTGCCTTAGCATATGGTTTTAATAAACAGAAGAATGAAAAAATTGTTGTTTACGATTTTGGAGGAGGAACATTTGATATTTCAGTTCTTGAAATCGGTGATGATGTCGTTGAAGTTAAATCCACTGGTGGAGATACTCATTTAGGAGGAGACGATATTGATAAAATTATAATGGATTATTTAGTTGGCGAATATAAAAAAAGCGAAGGCGCCGATCTTTCCAAAGACCCTCTTGCCCTCCAAAGATTAAAAGAAGCTGCCGAGAAAGCCAAACACGAACTATCTTCAGCTGTAGATACAGAAATAAATTTGCCCTATATTACTTCTGATTCTTCTGGTCCAAAGCATTTTATTATGAAAATTTCTAGGGCTAAACTAGAAGAACTCGTTGGTAAATTAATAGATAGATCCATTGCTCTAGTAAAACAAGTTATTAAAGAAGCTGGTTTAGAAATTAAAGATATTAACGAAATTGTTTTAGTTGGTGGACAAACTAGAATGCCCGCAATTCAACAAGCTGTTAAAACTCTCTTTGGCAAAGAACCTCATTTAGGAATTAATCCAGATGAAGTTGTTGCTATGGGAGCTTCTGTCCAAGGAGGAATTTTTCAAGGTGATGTTAAAGATGTTTTACTCTTAGATGTTACGCCACTATCTTTAGGCATTGAAACAATGGGAGGTGTTTTTACTCCAATTATTGAAAAAAACACTACTATTCCAACATCCAAATCCCAAATCTTTTCAACCGCCGCTGATAATCAAACATCTGTTGAAATTCACATTTTGCAAGGAGAGCGTTCAATGGCCACCGATAATAAAACTTTAGGAAGATTCATTTTAGATGGTATTCCGCCTTCGCCAAGGGGTATTCCTCAAGTAGAAGTTTCATTGGATATAGATGCCAATGGCATCTTAAATGTTTCTGCTAAAGATAAAGCCTCTGGCAAAGAGCAGTCCGTTAAAATAGAAGCCTCAACGCAACTCTCTAAAGATGAAGTAGAAAAACTAAAAAATGAAGCCGCTATTCACGCAGACGAAGATAAAAAGAAAAAGGAATTAATAGAAACAAAAAACATTGCCGAACAGATGTCTTATACCGCCAAAAAGAATCTTGACGAATGGAAAGAAAAGATCTCTGCCGAAATTAAGACTTCCATTGAACAAAAGATTGCTTCCTTAGAAGAAGTTATAAAAACTGATGATGTTGAAAAAATAAAATCTATTTCAAGTGAGTTATCTGCCGAACTTCAAAAAATTGGTCAATCAATGTATAATCAAAAAGGAGAGGGCGATAGTTCTACCCCAAAGGAAGATTCTCAACCCGCACCAGATTCGCAATCTTAAAATAAAATCAAAAAATAATTATGATGGAGCGCATTCCACCCATTAAACAAGTTTCTTTAAGTGCTTACAATAGTCAGGCGTCTATATGGAAAATAATCCTTCTGGGATTTTTAACTATATCTTGTGCTTTATTGTCTGGATATTTTGGAGAGAAAGTTTTGTCTAATAGTAACAATTTATCTCCTCAAATAATTATCCCGTTCTCTCTATTTTTTGCTTTTTTTCTCTCCTTCTTTTTAATCTCTGTTTTATTTATAGAAAGAAGGAAAACTCTGATTTTAATTGCTATTTTAACTTCCGTTTCAATTGTGGTACCCTTTTGGAGCATTTTAAATCAAGAGATCTTAATCGGTGGAGCGATAATGACTGTTGTTATGGTTTTGGCCGTTATTTTAGGTAGAAGAGAACTTGATTCTGTTATGACGATTAGATTTTTTTCTGTTTCTCAAACTGTTCTTTCAAAAGTTATTTTATCAATCGCGATATTTTTGACTCTTTTGGTTTATTCGGTTTTTGCAGACAATCCGCTTGGAAAAGAAAATGTGTTTCTTTCGGAAAAGTTTTTTGTCAAAACCACTGAGGTTATTTCAAAATCTTTAGGAGGAGTGATTGGTGGATTTGATATGTCTATTTCATTAAAAGATCTTGTTGATAAATCCGTTTATTTAGCCATAGAAAAAAGTGGAGTTCCTGCCTCACAAATAAAATCAGCTGTCATAGAAGATATGAAAGTGGCATATATTAAAGATTATAAAGAAAAAATAGAAGCGCTACTTGGATCTCCTATAAATATTAATCAAAAAATATCTTTAGCTGTTTATAACTCTCTTCTTAATAAGTTTAATGCCTTAGATGTAGGAGTTAAGTCAATAGTTCTTGGTGTGATGTCGTTTGTTATCTTTCTAACTCTTTTAGCCGTTTCTCCAATTATTAGAATTGTAATTAGTTTTTTATCTTTCTTGATTTACGAATTTCTAATGATGATTAAATTTGGATCGTTGGTCTACGAAAACAAAAGCAAAGAGATTATTATCTTGCCCTAAAATTTGATAGCTCTGATTGTAAAAAAAATAAAATGAGAGATTATTACGAAACACTCGGTGTTCAAAAAAATGCATCAGATGAGGAAATAAAAAAAGCTTTTAGAAAATTAGCTCATCAACATCATCCTGATAAGCAGGGTGGAGATGAAAAAAAATTTAAGGAAATAAACGAAGCTTACCAAGTCCTTTCTGACAAACAAAAAAGATCTCAATATGATAGATTTGGGCACAGTTTTGATAGTCAAGGAGGATTTTCTTCTCAGGGTTTTGGTGGCCAAAATCCATTTGGAGGTTTTGGCCAGGGCGGTGTTGAATTTGATTTTGGAGATCTTGGTGATTTGGGAGATATTTTTGGATCTATTTTTAGAGGTGGGGGTGGACAAAGATCATCAAAAAAACAATCCAAAGGAAGTGATATTCAAGTTGAGTTTGAAATCTCTTTAAAAGAAGCATTTTTTGGAACTTCTAAAGAAGTTGAAATAAGAACCAACATCACCTGTCAAAAATGTAATGGAGCTGGATTTGATAAATCTCTTGGCACAAAAAAATGTAGAACTTGTGATGGTAATGGAAAAGTTAAAGAACAGGTTAATTCTTTCTTTGGAAGTTTTGTTCAAGTTAGAGATTGTCAACAATGTTTTGGCACAGGTCAAGAAGCAGTTAAAGTTTGTGATGTTTGCCATGGTAATGGTCGAGTTGTTGGAAATAGAAGAGTTAAAATAGAAATAAAACCTCCAGTTAGAGCTGGTCAAATGATTAAGTTTAGTGGTAATGGAGAGGCGGGGATAAAAGGTAGTGCTTCTGGGGATCTATATGTCAAAATTGCTTTTCTTAAAGACAAAGTTTTTAACTTATCTGGTGATGATTTAATTATTAAAAAAGATATTAAATTATCAGACATTTTAAATAAAAAAAATATATTTGTAGAAAGTATTAGTGGTGAAAAAATAGAAGTTGAAATCCCTAACTCTTTTGATTTAAGAGATTCTTTGGTTTTTAAAGGTGAGGGAATGTATAAATCTAACCAAGGTGTCTTTGGCAATAATTTAAAAAGGGGAGACTTAATTATTAATTTTCATTTAAAAACCCCTAAAAAAATGAGTTTCAAAATTAAAAAATTAGCTGATGACCTGGCTCAAGAACTTGAAAAAGATGGCGATTAGGTGTACAATAATTTTCGCGGAATATTAATATTATTTTGAATTTATTTTTTTGTCGTTTCGTTTATTCTTTAATATTTTGTCGTTCTGAGTTTTGCGAGGCCTGCCTGTCAGTAGACAGGAATCTCATTTGTATCGTTAGTAGTTAGTCGTAAGTTGTTAGTTAATAATATGCCCCGGTAGCTCAGTTGGTAGA
>JAVHOK010000034.1:3285-4822 GCA_036170035.1 Minisyncoccota bacterium | reverse complement strand
AATATGCCCCGGTAGCTCAGTTGGTAGAGCAGCTCCCTTTTAAGGAGACGGTCCTAGGTTCAAGTCCTAGCCGGGGCACATATTAAAAGCACCCTTTACGGGTGCTTTTAATATGTGATTCCGGAAGCGAGCAAGTTGACTTGCTCGCGTTAGGATTTGAACGACGGAGTAAGTGCGAATAGCAACGAGCACAGCGAGTCGGTGCCCAGACAAATTTTTTCGGCGGAAAAAATTTAGTCGCGGGAAAGTCCTAGCCGGGGCACATATTAAAAGCACCATTTATGTGAGTGTTTTTTACTTTTTTCAAAGTTCGTACTCTTCAGTGTAATATCTGTGTTAGTCTGTGATAGTTGACACTTCTTCTTATTTATATTACTCTCTTTATAGCCCTTTTCACTTAGGAGGAGAAAGATTGTGAAGATTAGGAAGCCAAAAAATTGGTGGAAGTCATCACATGAAAAAGATTTTTACAGTAGAGTGACCAAGCAATCCGAGAAAAATAGTGGTTCTTTCTCAGATTTAATTGGTAGAGCAAGAGAAAGGATTATTGAGGCGGCTCTTTGGTATTTGACTCAAACTGATGCATCTATAATTTTTTATTCTATGACATCTCATTTCACTAGACCCGACACTAATGGGATTGACGCTTTTGTTGTTTGTCTTCCTAGGGGAGCGAGCAAGAGAATCGTCGTTCCGATTTCCGTGACTGGTTTTATGTATGTTCAGAAGCACTTAGACAAACATCCAAAGATACCAGTTATATCAATCAGTATGAATAGTCATCGCCCAGAATATCTCAGAAAAATAATGAAAGAAAAAAATCCAGCAATAGTTGCTTCTCTGGTTGGTAGAAAGTTTTTAAAAAGAGTCACCGAAGCAATCAGAGAAAGCATTGCTATTTATCTTGAAAAAAACACATAATAGGCCCCTTGCCATTTTGGCATCAGGGGCTTTGTATTATTTAAACAAAATTGATATAATTTAATAAATAAATTGTATGTATAAAATAATAGTTGAATTTTTTGATAAATTTGAGGACGCTAACAGAAGATGGCTTTCAAGACATCCGGCCATTTATGCTTTAATCGGAGGTCTTTGTGTCGTTTTGTTTTGGAGAGGAGCCTGGACATTCTTTGATTTCTTTGATTTTATGACTCCAGTTGTTTCTATTGTTGTTAGCTCTATAATTATGTTAGCCACAGGAACATTTGTTTCATTTTTTATTGGACAAGAGATTATCATGTCGGGTCTCAAAGCAGAGAAAAGAATTGATCAAAAAACAGAGAAAGATATAGAAGAGGAAGATTCTCAAATTAGATATTTACTTATGCAGATTAATCAAATGAGTCAGGATATAGATGAAATAAAAAAACATTTATTGAATAAAAATAATAAGACTGATAACTCTGAAATTATAAAAAAAATATCTTCAAAAAAATAAAATTATAAAAAAATGGCAATTTAGCCATTTTTTTATAATTGACAAAAGCATTCTTTTGTTTTATGTTCTATATAGATCGCTACAAAAAAGGAGGAA
>JAVHOK010000034.1:0-3185 GCA_036170035.1 Minisyncoccota bacterium | reverse complement strand
GTGGCCTCTTTCTTTTTTTAATTGATTAAATAGGTTACAATAAAACTATGTTAGTTGATGATGTAATCATAGAAGTAACAGCCGGAAGAGGTGGTAAAGGTGCTGTTGCTTTTAATAAAACAAAAATGTCTCTAGGGCCTGTTGGTGGAAGTGGAGGAAACGGAGGCAGTGTTTACGCGCAAAGTGTCGTGGACTTAGGTGCGCTTAAACAATTTAGGTATAAAAAGTCAGTTATAGCAGATAATGGTGAAGATGGGCATGGACAATCTAGAGATGGATCAGATGGAGAGGATGTAATTATTCATATCCCAGTTGGAACTGTTATCCAAAATATTAGTAATGGCAGTGAATTTGAAGTTACAAAAATCGGAGAAAAAATTCTTCTTGCAAAAGGTGGAAAAGGCGGAAGAGGAAATTTTTTCTTTAGATCGGCTACCAATACTAGTCCCAAAGAATATCAGGAGGGTCTTTCCGGAGAGAGTTATGATTTTAGGCTAGAGCTTAAACTTATTGCCGATGTTGGTTTTATTGGTCTTCCTAATGTTGGAAAATCAAATATGTTAAACGAGCTGACTAATGCCAAGAGTAAAGTTGCTAATTATTCTTTTACTACACTAGAGCCTTATTTAGGCGCTTATTATGAATTAATTTTGGCTGATATCCCTGGACTTATAGAGGGTGCTTCTGGTGGTCGTGGTCTTGGAATAAAATTTTTAAAACATGTAGAAAGAACAAAAGTTTTATTTCATTTTATAGAAGCCACTAGTGAAGATGTTGTTAAGGATTACAAAACTATTAGGAAAGAACTTAGTTTGTACAACAAAGAACTATTAGATAAAACTGAATATATTTTATTGAGTAAAATAGACGAGAAGGAGCCCTCGGAAATAAAAAAGAAAATCACCTTATTAAAAAAACTAAATCCAAATATTATTGGGGTTTCAATCTTAATGCCCGAAACAATAGAGGAAGTTAAAAAAATTCTTAACAAGATTGAAAAAGAAAAGCATAAATAATTTATTTTTACAAAAGTGGTGAATATGAAAAAACGGGTGCTTGGGGTAGCGCCCGTTTTTGTTGGTCAGTTAATCATTGTTGACTGAATCTGCTCGTCTTGTTTGGTCCGCCATGTTTCAAAATCTGGACCGGCAACTTCAGTCAAGGTGCTAATACTCACAATAAAAATCTTCCGAAATGTCACATCAATATTATCCGTAATTTCTTCTAATATTTCTTGGTTGCCAATAATAGCAACCGCAATTTGATGATTATTTTCAATAAGAACAACAGGAAGATGACCGTCAGGAATTGAGCTCCATTCCAATTTACTGTGCTGATATGGAATCTCAATTGCGTATTTATGCAAAAACCTGCGTAGAGCTTTTACTTGTTGTTCATCATTATTTGCAATAATCATGATTTTTTCTCCTTCCGTCTGTTTTGAGTGCTAGAAATCGGTTAATAAACCTTACTTATTAGACAATATAATATTTTAGTAAATATGTCAATATAGTGTGGTAATGTGCACACATAATATTTTTTTAATGTTACTTATTGGCTATTTTTGGTATAATAAGATCTATGAAAAAATATCTGGGAGTTATTACAATTATTCTTTTAGTTTTAATCTCTCTTTTTATCTGGTATTTTAATGCATCAAATCTTCCTTTGTGGACAAACATCTCTATTATCTTAAGAACCTTAGGAAGAATGACTGGTATTGTTGGTATGGTCCTGTTTGCTATTAATATGATTTTATCGGCTAGGGTTAAATTTTTAGAACCATATTTTCAAGGATTACCAAATTTATATAATAAGCATCATCTCATTGGCGCGATTGCTTTTGGTTTAATTTTGTTTCACCCGCTATTTTTAGGGGCACAGTTTTTATCTGTTTCAATTATTGTCGCTGCTCAATTTTTCATTCCTAATTCCAAAAACCTACCTCTTTTGGGAGGAATAATTGCTTTAGGAATAATGATTATTTCTTTATTTATAACTTTTTACATTCGCGTTACTTATCAACGCTGGAGATTTAGTCATCAATTTTTAGGGTTAGCTTTTATTATTGCTAGCTTGCATATGTTTTTTATTCCTAGTGATGTTTCAAATTACAGCTCATTGTTTTGGTATATGTTAGTTCTAGTTATTCTTGGGGTATCAGCTTTTTTGTATCGTTCTTTGTTTGGAAGGTTTTTTGTTAAAAAATATTCTTATATTGTCAAAAATGTAACTAATAAAAATAATTCAATCACTGAAATAATTTTGTCTCCCGTTGGACAACCCATGCCATACAAAGCCGGGCAATTTGCATTTGTTAGTTTTCGAGCAAAAAACTTTTCAAGCGAACCCCATCCTTTTTCTATTATTTCAAAAGAAGGGGACACAGAGATTGGTTTTGCTATAAAAAAACTTGGGGATTATACAAATTTTCTCAATCAAATTCCCATTGAATCCTCTGTTCTTTTGGAAGGAGCCTATGGAGAATTTTCTCAAATGGCTAAAAATAAAAACAATGATCAGATTTGGATAAGTGGGGGTATAGGCGTCACTCCTTTTATTAGTATGGCTAGAAGTTTGGCTATTAACGAAACAAAACACATTGATTTATATTATTGTGTCCAATCTCAAGAAGAGGCTGTTTATCTAGATATTTTTGAAGAAATTGCTAAAGAGAGAAACACTTTCCGTGTTATTTCATCTTATTCTAAAGAGCAGGGTTATTTAACTGCTCAAAAAATTGAAGAATTAAGTGGTAATTTAACTAATAAAGAAATTTACATTTGTGGGCCAGTTCCTATGATGCAAATATTACGCCATCAATTAATTACTATTGGTATTCCTAATAATCAAATTCATTCCGAAGAATTTAATCTCTTATAAAATATAAAACTATGAAGATAAAAATCTTAGTTGGCGCGTCTTTGTTTATATTTTTTGCTTTTGTAGTTACGGTTGTTGGTTCAGGATTAGTTATAAAATCTATTCGTCAAAATCAAACACCTTCTACTAATAATAACTCAACTAACATAAACGGCACTCAAAATTCTAATCAAACAAGTGGGATCACATTACAAGAAGTTGCCAAACATAATACATCCATTGATTGTTGGATGGTTATTTCTAATAATGTTTATAGTTTATCTTCTTATCTCTCATCTCATCCAGGAGGAGCAAGCACTATT
>JAVHOK010000033.1:0-12193 GCA_036170035.1 Minisyncoccota bacterium | reverse complement strand
TCAAACCATTTTTAAAAATCATGCCACTATACCTCAAAAAGCAATCTTTATCACTGATACTCTTGGAGATATTCGCGAAGGAAAGGAGTGCGGTCTTTTGAGTATTGCGGTTACCTGGGGGTACCATCCACAAGAAACACTTAGTATAGGGGAACCATATAAGATAATTAATAAACCAGAAGAGATAGTAGAAATAGTGGAAGCTTATTTTCAAGGTCAGTCAAGGGATTTGAAATAGATAAAATAAATACATGGATAACTTAAAAGAAATAAACGGTGAAATTGTGAAAATGACTTGTTTTTGCATGAATCACTAAGGGATTCGAACCAAAATTATGGAAACAAAAATAACATATTTTGTTCACGGAACAACTACCGACAACAAAAAAAATATTTTCAAAAACAATACTGGACTTTATTTGGTAAATCAGTCAAAATGAATTAATCAATGTAGTAAAATATCTCGAAAAAATATGTCAGAAAATATTAAACAACTAATTTCAGAGCAGAGTATAGAAAAAAGAGAGTTGGAAAAACTAACTATTTGGGTTGTAGATGATAATGAGTCAGTATCAAAATCAATAGAAGATGTGGGTGGTTTTATTGATGGGGGAGTTGTTGTTAATTCTATTAATAATCCCGAGGATCTTTTTAGAAGATTAAAAGATATTGGGGAAGATGATTTGGTTTTTATGGATGGGGATCTTGGTAATGGAATGTCCGGGGTTGACTTAGTTGCAAAATCAAGAGAATTGGGCTTTGTTTTTGAGATTGTAGCTTTTAGTAGTAATGACGATACGAACGAAGAAATGATAAAAAAAGGAGCCAATAAGTCATTTACAAAACTGGGAGGATTAGATGGATTAATAAAATTAATAGAGGATAAAATTAAAAGAAATAAAAATAAAAAACATCTCTAAAATTACGTCAGAGATGTTTTTTATTTTTGGTACCCCGAAAAGGAATCGAACCTTTATCTACTCCTTAGAAGGGAGCTATTCTATCCATTGAACTATCGGGGCATTTGTTAATAGAAACGATTATAATTGAAAAATAGATTAAAATCAATATGTTATATGTAAGTTATTGCATTTTTTTATATGTTTTGATATTCTATACTAATCTGAAAAAGATGGATGATATGCCGTGGTAGCTTGGTGGGTTGAAGTAAATTGTTTTACTTCAACGGGTAAATCAATAAAAAAATATAGATTTTACCCGGGGAGAGTGTAATACCGAAGGTTGCGCGACGAGATTCCCTTTTGTAAACTAAAATTACAAATGAATAAATTAGCCGTGGTAGCTTGGTGGGTTGAAGTAAATTGTTTTACTTCAACGGGTAAATCAATAAAAAAATATAGATTTTACCCGGGGAGAGTGTAATACCGAAGGTTGCGCGACGAGATTCCCTTTTGTAAACTAAAATTACAAATGAATAAATTAGCCGTGGTAGCTCAGTGGCAGAGCGCATCCCTGAAGAGGATGGCGTCGGGGGTTCGATTCCCTCCCGCGGCACAAGCGAAGTGAAGTGTTCGGAGCAAGCGAACAATTTCGCTTGCGTGAGGAATCGAACACCGAAGCATGTGTGAGCAGAAGCGAACACAGCGAGGTGGTGGTTAGACCTTTTATTTGCAGATAAAAGAGTCGGAACCGATTCCCTGCCTACCGTCAGGCAGGCCTCCCGCGGCACACTTCAACTTATTTTATTTATTGATAAATAATTTAAGAAGATGCATAGATGGTGGCCTTAGTGTAGTGGCAACACAACAGTTTGTGGTACTGTTATCACGGGTTCGAATCCCGTAGGCCACCCCATATTGATTATTCGGGCTGTCGTATACCGGTAGTACGCATGCTTTGGGAGCATGTTGACTGGGTTCAATTCCCAGCAGCCCGACAAAATGAGAGGGATGAAAAACGCATCTGCATGCGTTTTGTCTGGGAATTGAAGGGCGCCTGCCTGCCGGCAGGCAGGGAGCAATATACATTTAGTAGAATGTATTGCGAGCCCCGGCTTGAAGTTATTATTATCGACGGATAATAATAAACTGAAAGAATTCCCAGCAGCCCGACAAAATTGTGTCTGATAAACCCGACAAAATAAAAAACACCCTAATTGGTGTTTTTTATTTCTTTGACATATTAATTGGTTAAAACTATGATATAAGCTATGAATCAAAAAGAGGCGTTGGATATTTTAAAAATGGGACATAATGTTTTTATTACTGGTCCTGCTGGAAGTGGGAAAACGCATCTTTTAAATGAATATATAAATTATCTTAAACAAAATAATGTTGGAGTAGGAATAACGGCCTCTACTGGAATTGCGGCTTCTCATATTGGTGGAATTACAATTCACTCTTGGTCAGGAATGGGAATCAAAGATGAATTGACTTCGTATGATTTAGATAAAATAAAAGAGGCGAGATATTTAAAGAAGAGATTTTTAGAGGCGAAAGTTTTAATTATTGATGAAATTTCAATGCTTAGGGATTACTCTCTTGATTTTGTAGACGAAATTCTTCGTTATTGTAAAGATAGCGATCAACCATTTGGAGGGTTGCAAGTTATTTTGTGTGGTGATTTTTTTCAATTGCCACCTGTTTCTAGAGAAGGAGAGAGGGAGTCTCATTTTGCTTATAATGCTCATTCTTGGCATAGTTTAAATTTAAAAATTTGTTATTTAGAGGAACAGCACAGACAAAGTGATGATGAATATCTTGAGATTTTAAATGCCATTAGATCGGGTGATGTTTCTATAAGTTTACAAAATAGATTATTAACACGAATGGGTAAGAAAATAACTTTATCCATAGAGCCGACTAAATTATATTCTCATAATATTGATGTTGATAGAGAAAACGAAAGGGAGTTAAGCAAATTAGGAGGGGAGACTTATAGATATAAAATGAAGAATAAAGGAAAGGGAAAAGTTTTGGATTATTTGATAAAAAATTGTCTTGCTCCAGAAATATTGTCTTTGAAAGTTGGAGCAAAAGTAATGTTTGTCAAAAATAACTTTGAGAAAGGATTTGTAAATGGGACTTTGGCAGTAGTAGAAAAATGTAGAACAGATGAAATTGTAGTTAAAACAGTCAAAGGAAGAATTATTAATGTGCCGATGATGACTTGGATGATTGAGGAAGATGATAAAATCAAAGCCGAAATTTCACAATATCCACTTAGATTAGCATGGGCAATTACAGTGCATAAAAGCCAAGGAATGAGTTTAGATTGCGCCGAAGTTGATTTATCAAGATCATTTGAGCCTGGAATGGGATATGTGGCACTTTCTAGGGTGAGATCTTTAGAAGGATTATCTTTGTCTGGAATTAATGATGTGGCTTTGATGATAAATGAGGATGTCTTAAATGTGGACAGTGGTTTTTGTTTGTTTTCAGAGGAGCATGCAAATGAAATAAGAAAAATTTCGGGATTAAGAGTTAAAGAAAAACAAATTGAACATTTAAAAAATATATCTCCCAATATATTAAATAAAAAACAGGACAAAAGAATGTCTCGAGGTAGCTCTCTAAAAGTGACAGAGCTATTAACTTTGGAGGGAAAATCGGTTAGAGAGATAGCCAAAGAAAGAAGTTTGTCTGTAGATACAGTCATTAATCATTTAGAAAAAATAAAAAATCATAATCCTGATTTAATATTGTCATCTTTAGCAAAAGACATTTCCTTGGATAAACAAGAGAAAATTAAAGAGGCGTTAAAAGCTTTTGATCCAGTTGATGGTATTTATAAATTGGGTCCCGCAAAGGATATTTTGCCATTGGAATATACATTTGAGGATTTAAAAATAGTCAGATTATTTATCTAGTAAATGACTTTAAATAAGTTGTAAAAATATCTTTTTTTTGCTATGATATATATGTCCCTTAGGGATATTGTTTTTGCTCTTATGGTAAAAACATACATTAATTAATAAGTATTTAAGCCAGTTTTATAAATAAAATGTCAGCCAAAAAAGAAGAAAAAAAGAATGATTCTAGTGCATCATATTCAGCTAAAGATATTTATATTTTAGAGGGATTAGAACCAGTTAGAAAAAGGCCAGGTATGTATATTGGATCAACTGGACCAGATGGTTTGCATCATTTAATTTGGGAAATTGTTGACAACTCAATAGATGAGGCAATGGGTGGTTTTTGTAAAAATATTCGTATTGAGCTTCTTCAAGATAATATTGTTGCTGTTAGTGATGATGGTCGTGGTATCCCAGTAGACATCCATGCTAAAACAAAAAAGTCGGCCCTAGAAACAGCACTTTGTACATTACATGCAGGAGGAAAATTTGGTGGTGATTCTTATAAAGTATCAGGAGGTCTTCATGGAGTGGGTGTTTCTGTTGTAAATGCTTTATCAAAATGGATGAAAGCTGAAATTAATAAAGACGGAGGAGTATATGTTCAAGAATATAAAAAAGGAGTGCCTCAGTTTAATGTAAAAAAAATAAGCAAGAGTGATAAGCATGGAACAAAAATATATTTTCAAGCTGATGAAGAGATTTTTTCAAAAATTGAATTTGATATTAAAAAAATTCTAGAACATCTTAGGCAACAAGCTTTTTTAGTCAAAGGTGTCAATCTTGAAATTATTGATGCTCGTGATGGAGTTCCAAATTATTATGGTTTTCAATTTGAGGGAGGACTTCTATCATTTTTATCTTACTTAAATGAATTCGAAAATTCTGTGATGGATGAACCTTTCTATGTAAATAAAGAAAGTGAAGATATTCAAGTAGAAGCAGCTTTTGTTTATAACGATGATGCTGAAATGAAAGAATTGAGTTTCGCTAACAATATTTATACACCAGAGGGAGGAATGCATATTACTGGGTTTAGAACGGCTCTAACCCGTGTTTTAAATGATTATGCCAGGGAAATTAACTATATTAAAGACAAAGAAGACAATCTAACTGGAGACGATGTTAGGGAGGGAATTTGCGCTATTTTATCTATTAAAATTAGAGAACCACAGTTTGAAGGTCAGACAAAAGCTAAACTTGGAAACCCTCCAGCTCGTACAGCTGTTGACTCGGTTGTTTCTGAGGCATTAAAAGAATATTTACAAAAATATTCTGGAGATGGAAAGGCAATTATTTCAAAATGTTTGTTAGCAGCTAAAGCAAGAAAAGCAGCTAAGGCAGCCAAAGAAACAGTTTTAAGAAAAGGACCTTTGGAAGGATTAACTTTACCGGGAAAATTGGCTGATTGTACCTCAAAAAATTCAGAAGATTCAGAATTGTTTATTGTGGAGGGAGACAGTGCCGGTGGTTCTGGAAAACAAGGGAGAGATAGAAGATACCAAGCAATTTTACCTTTAAGAGGAAAGATTTTGAATGTAGAGAAATCTCGTTTGGATAAAATGTTAGCTAATAATGAAATTCGTTCTTTGGTAATAGCTTTAGGGACGGCAATTGGTAATGATTTTATAGTTGATAAAATCAGATATCACAAAGTTATTATTATGACCGATGCTGATGTTGATGGTGCTCATATTAGAACATTATTATTAACTCTTTTTTATAGATATTTTAGACCAGTGATTGATGCGGGTTATTTGTATATTGCTCAACCGCCACTTTATCGTATCCAATTTGGAAAAGAATTTAGTTATGCTTACGATGAAAAGGCAAAAGAAGAAATAGTAGAGAAATTTCAGCAAGTTAGACAGGCTCGCCTTGTCGGCAGGCAGGCAATGAAAAAAACTAAAGAAAAAGAAGTTATCACAGAAGTAGAAGAAGAAGCCGAAGCTGGGTCCGAGATATCAGGGGATGATTTAAAAGAAAAAGGAATTAATATACAAAGATATAAAGGTCTTGGAGAAATGGATCCTTCTCAACTTTGGGAAACGACAATGGATCCAGAAAGAAGAGTTTTAAAACAAGTAGTGATTGAAGACGCTCAAGAATCTGAGAGAATGTTTGATGTTTTAATGGGAGAAAAAGTAGCCCCTAGAAAGCATTTTATTCAAACTCGAGCGGTAACTGTTAAAAATCTTGACATTTAGCCGTTTTATTTATAGTATAAGAGGACAAATAACAATTTGCCTCTTATATAGATAAGGCAATTTTAATTATGTTTTCAAAGATAAAAGCATATTTTTCAGAGTCATATTACGAACTAAAGAAAGTTAATTGGCCAACAAAAAACGAAACAATCAATTTAACGATTGTGGTTATTATTTTTTCTTTGGCTATTTCTATTTTCCTTGGTATTTTGGATATTCTATTTACTAATGGTCTTAGTCAATTGATTTTAAAATAAATTCAAAATAGTATATAAATATGGCAGAGGAAAAAGACAATAAAAATTTTCAATTAGATGACGAAATAAAAAATCAACGTCGTTGGTACGCTTTGCATACCTATTCTGGGTATGAAGATGCCGTGGTTAGATATCTAAAACAACGCGTTGAATCTCTTTCTATAACAGATAAGATATTTGATGTTATTGTTCCAAAAGAGAAAAAAATCAAGATAAAAAATGGAAAGCGCAAAACTATTGAAGAAAAAATTTATCCAGGATATGTGTTGGTAGATATGATTATGACTGAGGATTCTTGGTATGTTGTTAGAAATACTCCAAGAGTTATGGGATTTGTTGGTCCAGATTCAACAAAACCAACCCCTCTTTCTAAAGACGAAATTGATTATCTTCTTTCTAAAATGGAGGGAGAAAAAGAAGCAAAATTCAAAGTTGATTATACAGTTGGTGATTTGATAAAAATTATTGATGGTCCTTTTAAAGATTATGAGGGCAAAATTACAGAGATAGACGAGGAACACGGAAGAGTTAAAGCAGTGGCGCCTGTTTTTGGAAGAGAAACTGTAATTGAAATTGATTCTTTGCAAATCCAGAAAATATAACAGAGAAGTACAAAATATTAAGTAAAAGGTAAAAAGTAAATAAGATAAAAAATATGGCAAAGACAATAAAAACAACAATTAAAATTCAGTTACCAGCCGGTGCGGCAACTCCTGCTCCTCCAGTTGGAACAGCTCTAGGGCCGCATGGAATTAACTTGGGTCAGTTTTGTCAGCAATTTAATGATGCAACAAAAACGATGACAGGTAGCGTGGTTCCGGCTGTGATTACAATTTTTGAAGATAGAACTTTTGAGTTTCAATTAAAAACTCCTCCCGTTTCTGATATGTTAAAAAAAGCCGCAAGCATTGGAAAAGGATCAGGAAATCCTCTAAGAAATAAAGTAGGGAAAGTAACAAAAGCTGATGTTAGACAAATTGCTGAAAAAAAACTTCCCGACTTAAATACAAAAAATATTGAGGCAGCTATGAAAATAGTTGAGGGAACAGCTAGATCAATGGGAATAGAAATTTCCGATTAATTATTTGAAATTTAATATAAAAAAAGGTATAATTACAAGGTAAGTAAATGAATTCTTTTTGGCTTGCAAAAGCTAAAGGGTAAAAACAGTTCATGTGAGGTGAGCTGTTTTTATTTTATAATAAAAGAAAAACCCTGAAAAAATCAGGGCGTAATTATGTGATACTTTCTATTTATATATACTTGCATATGCTCAAATATAGAGACGATGTAATCCGAATCTTCTTGAGAAATTGTTTTTAAATTAAAAAGTTTATCGGCGATTTCCCCGATTCTATTTATTTTAAGAAAAATATTTTCTTCTTCTATTCTAATGTTTAATGCTTTTATAAAGATATTAGCACAAAGATCATCAAGAGTTTTGTGGTTATTGGTTCCAAAGGTGGTAGTTGGTCGCGAGCCTCTTTTTAAGGGTTCGCCCAAACCAGAAAGAATGGAGTTGTAAAAAAGATACAAAATTCTAGACAAAAGAATAAAGTTTATGGATTGAATTTCTTTTGTTTGAATGAGTCGAAGACATGTTTCTACTTCTTTTTTGATTGTTGCTACATTTTGGTTTCCTTTACCTCTATTAAACCATCTCATTTTTCCTCCGTTTTTATAGAGAGCTAATATTGTTTTAACAGAGATGGTAAATTATGTCAAATAAGTTGATTTCTCAAATTTCAAAAAATAAAGTAGAATAAATAGAAACCATGAATACAAAAAAATATCCATTTTTAGTAATTGAGGGAACGGATGGATCAGGAAAGACGGTACAATTTAATTTATTAGTAGAGCGATTAAAAAAGAATAAAATTCCCGTTGCGACAGCTGATTTTCCTCAATATGAAAGACACTCATCTTTTTTTGTGAAAGAATATCTAAATGGTAAGTATGGGACATGGAAAGAGGTTGGGCCATACAAAACTTCTTTGTTCTATGCTATGGATAGATTTGATGCTGGATCAAGAATCAAAAAAGCGGTTGAGGATGGTAAAATGATTGTTTCAAATAGATATGTAGCTTCTAATATGGGACATCAGGGAGCAAAAATTGAGAGAGACAGCGAGAGAATGAAATATTTTGGTTGGTTGTATAATTTGGAATATGAAATTATAGGTATACCAAAACCGAATAAAACCATTATTCTTCATGTGCCAGCAAAAATTAGTCAACAGTTAGTAGACAAGAAAGGAAAAAGAGAGTACCTCGGTGGAGTTAAAAGAGATATTCATGAACGGGATATTAAACATCTTTTACGAGCAGAAAAGACATATATTGGTATGGCAAAGATGTTTCCAAATGATTTTATTTTGATAGAGTGTGTACCGGAAGGGAAATTACTTTCTATTAATGAAATACATGATAAGATATGGGATGTGGTGGTAAAAATAATTGGACAAAAAAATTTGAAGTAATAAAAAAGTAGAAAGTAACAGGTAAAAAGTAAAAAAAGAAGAAAAGAAGAAAAGAAGTAAAAAGTAGAAAGTAATAAGTAAAATGTAAAAAATAAGACAAGATTCTTCGCTTTACTCCATCCAGAGGATGACGGGCAGAATGACAGAATGGAAATAGGTAGAAAGTAAAAGAAGTATAAAGTAGTAAGTATTAAGTAAAAAGTGGGGGGAAGGGGAAAGAAATAAAACAAGAAGTATTGAATAATTATGGAGATAAAATATAAACCGACCTCTCGACAAGCTCGGGGCGAGTAGATAAGATCAAATTGTTTATAATAAAGCAAGAAGTATTATATAACTATGGATAAAAAATATAAGCCGACAATAGGATTAGAGATACACGCAGAACTTCTGACAAAAACGAAGATGTTTTGTGATTGTTTTAATGACGATCAAGAATTAAACCCAAATATAAATGTTTGTCCTGTTTGTCTTGGGCATCCTGGAGCACTTCCAAAAATCAACGAAATAGCCGTTGAATTTGTAGTTAAAACTGGGTTGGCCTTAAATTGTAGAATTAATAAAAATTCTAAATTTGATAGGAAAAATTATTTTTATCCAGATTTGCCAAAAGCTTATCAAATAAGTCAATATGATATGCCTTTATGCGAAGAGGGATTTTTGATTTTACCTTCTAACCAAAAGAAAATTAGAATTACTAGAATCCACCTAGAAGAGGATACAGCGCGTTTAGCGCATTCGGTGGATAGACAGAGTAGTTTAGTTGATTATAATCGCTCTGGGGTGTCTTTAATGGAGCTTGTGACTGAACCTGACTTTGATTGTGCTGATGATGTAGTTGAGTTTGCTAAAGAATTTCAATTAATTTTGAGATATTTAGGAGTGTCTGACGGAGATATGGAAAAAGGACATATGAGAGTGGAAGCAAATACTTCAATAGCGCTGATTAACGCAGATAGAGAGAGTGGTCATAAAAAATTTGCAATTTTAGGGACAAAGGTGGAGGTAAAAAATTTGAATTCTTTTAAGGCAGTTAATAAAGCAATTAATTTTGAAATTCAAAGACAGGCAGAGGTTTTAGACAGAGGAGAAAAAGTAAAACAAGAGACGCGAGGATGGGATGAAAGCAAACAAGAAACATTTTCTCAAAGATCAAAAGAGGAGGCGCATGATTATAGATATTTTCCAGAGCCAGATCTTCCGCCGTTGAAGTTTACAAATGAATTTATTGAATTTATTAGAAAACAAATAGTTGAATTACCGCAAGGAAAAAGAGAAAGATTGTCTAGCGAATATAATCTCTCAAAAATACAAGCAAATATTTTAACAGAAGATTTATTATTGTCTGATTTTTTTGAAGAAGCTGTGTCGGAACTAAAAGCGTTAGATGCCGATGGTAATCCAGAAATGATATATAATTATCTTGTTAGCGATGTTAAGGGGTTAGAGGCAGATAGGGGAATGACTACAACAGAGGCTGAATTTAAACCAAAATATTTGGCTCAAGTGGTTAGTTTCTTAGCATCAGACAAAATATCTAGTCGTGTAGCTAAAGATGTTATTGCTAAAGTATTTGATACAAAACAATTGCCAGAAGATATTATTAGTAATGAAAATTTATGGCAAATGGCCGATGATTTGGGGTTAGAAAAAATGGCGAAAGATGTAATTGACGGAAATGAAAAAGTGTGTTATGATTATAAGAATGGAAAGGAAAATGCTTTGCAATTTTTAGTTGGTAAGGTAATATTTAAAAGTAAAGGGCGAGCCAATCCAGAAACAGTAAAAACAATCTTAAAAAAATTAATATAAAAAATATGCCAGATGACCAAATAGAAGCTTCAATTAAAAATGGTGAATTTAAAAAAAGAGTTGGCGATCTCCATAGTATTGAAGCTGTTGAGAGCGTTCAAAAAACAATTGAAGGCGTTGACGGCATTCCAGAACAGGCTTGGATAGAAGAGATTTCGCCATTGGTAGACAGACTCTCTGGCGCAAAGGGTGATATTAATGAATTCTTAAAAATAATTTTATTAATAGAAAATAGAATAAAAGAATCAAGAGAATTTTGGAGGATTATAAATAATAATAAAAATAATTAATGGTCATGGTTAAATTAAAAAATTATTATGAATTTTGAAAATATGGATAATATATCTACTAATGGCTCAAAGCTTGATAAGGGGCCCAGAAATAAACTTTTTGTAGAGATTAGAGGTATTTTGGATCAGGCAAAAGATCTATTGATTGTCCCTCAAAAAAATGGAAGTGCTATATCTCAAGTTGATATTGATAGATTGAATGGTTATTTCAAGGAAATAGAGTTTTCATATCAAGAAGGAACGAGTGGATCAACTTTGTATCAAGAATTGAGGGAAGAAATTTTTGATCCTATTTTAGAAAAACTCAAAGAGCCGAGAGATCAAAGAGCTAAAGAAAATCTGAAAAAGGTTTGGAGTGAGATAGCGATGAAAGTTTTTGGTCAAGATACCAGAAAAATTTATAGAGTTGAAGAAAGTATTTAATTTAAAAAAATAAACCAAAATATTATTTTGATTGTCAAATAAAAATATGGGAAATATTAATTTACCAGAACAAAAAACTTTTGAACAAAAAGTGGATGAAATCGCCACTTTGATGGTTTGGGATTTTAAACAGTATAAAGGAGAAAAATTATCTATGTTTGGATATTTGGGACAGCTTCAAAGTAAATTTCCTGGTTCTGCCGAAGTTAGATCTGAGGGAGTTTCTAGTATTGCATTAGCGGAATATTTAAGAGCTTTAAAAGAAATAGGAGAAAAGGTTAAAACAAAAATTATTTTTGAGAATCCTTCTGATGAGGAATTAATTGCATATAATTTATATCTTAAACAATTAGAAAGAGCCGTAAATGAAAGATTGGAAAATTTTGGATCTCGTAATAGAGTTGAAATAAAACAAATATATAATCCTATTTTAGACGCTGGGCCAGAACAATAAAAAAATTTATTTTTTCAAAAAGTCCTTTGTCAATTTAAGGGCTTTTTGTTTATCCCAAATCCAGTTAATTTCTTGGTCTTTTTTCCACCATGTTATTTGTCTTTTAGCATAATGATTGTTGTCTTTTATAAGATTGGGGATAACATCTTTTTTAGATATTTTTTTAAGAAGATAATCGGTCGGGATTTTATATTCAAACCCGAATGATTTTATTTTTTTCCAAGAGAGTTTATTTTTAATTTTTAGGTTTTGCGTTTCTTGAATAAGACCAGCGTTAATCATTTTTTTGATTCTTTGGGATATTTTATGGGCGAGGATTTCTTTTCTTAAGTTAATGCCTATCTTGAGAGTGTTATAAGTAATTTTTTTGGAGATATTGGGGATTGGTTGTCCGGTGGTAATGACAATTTCTAGGGCTCTAATTAAGCGTCTTGGGTTTTTAGAATCAATGTTTTT
>JAVHOK010000032.1:0-12243 GCA_036170035.1 Minisyncoccota bacterium | reverse complement strand
GGGTGCCCAGACAAAGTTGAGCGACTGGCGAAACTTTAGTCGCGGGAAAGTCTTTATTTTAAGTCTTTTAATAAGAGATTTGACTTTGGACTAAAAATGGCGTATATTTGAGTTAATGCTTACAAAAAGAAAAAAGCAAAATATTATAAAAGAAGTTCAAGTGCACGAGCAAGATTCTGGATCTGCGCAGGTTCAGGTTGGCTTATTGTCAAAAGAAATTGAAGTTTTAACAAAGCATCTTAAAAATAATGCCAAAGATAATTCTTCAAGAAGAGGTCTTTTAAAAATGGTTTCAAAAAGAAGAAAGCTTTTGAGTTATCTATCTACTAGTGACGAAAAGGCATATGCCAAACTTGTTAAACAACTTGGACTTAAAAAATAGTCACAATGCACTATAATGATCAGAGAGTAGGTATTTTTGTTGATGTACAAAATTTATATCATTCCGCCAAACATCTTTATGGAGCGAAGGTAAATTTTGGGGAGCTTGTTAAATCATTAACAGGAGATCGAAAACTGATTAGGGCAATTGGCTATGTTGTAAAAAGCGATACTTCTGAAGCAGAGGGCGCTTTTTTTGAAGCACTTGGAAAGGGTGGAATAGAACTAAGGATGAAAGATTTACAGATTTTTTCTGGAGGCGCCAAAAAAGCAGATTGGGATGTTGGAATGGCGGTGGATGCCATTAGGATGGCTTCGTTCTTGGATGTAATAATTTTAGTAACAGGAGATGGAGATTTTGTTCCTTTAGTTGATTATTTAAAATGGGGACTAGGCAGACAAGTTGAAGTAGCTTCTTTTTCTAGAAGTACCTCGTCTAAACTAAGAGAGGTGGCAGATGTTTATATAAATTTGGAAGAGAATAATAAATTTTTAATTAGAGCGAGAACCGGGAAAAAAAGATAAGTTAGTATTTAAATGCAATAGAAATTAAATAATATGAAATTAGTAAATAAAAAAGAATACTCCTTGCCAATTTTTGGAAGAGAGTTGAAATTTATAGTGTCGGATTTAGCTGGACAAGCAAATGGATCTGTTATCGGTCAATTTGGAGATACTTGTGTTTTGGTAACAACGGTAATGGGAAAGGTAGATAAAAACATAGATTATTTCCCTTTAACAGTTGATTATGAAGAGAGATTTTATGCAGCTGGAAAGATTATTGGAAGTAGATTTATTAGAAGAGAAGGAAGGCCCTCTGATTTGGCAGTTTTATCAGGAAGATTAATAGATAGAACAATTAGACCACTTTTTGATTCAAGATTGAGGCGTGATGTTCAAGTGGTTATAACTATATTATCTTACGATGAAGAAAATGACCCTGATTTTTTGGCCTTATTAACAGCTTCTACTGCATTAACAATTTCAGACATTCCTTGGAATGGACCAGTGGCTGGCCTGAGAGTTTTAAAAAATGAAAATGAATTTGTATTAAATCCTTTAAACTCTCAAGTAGAGCAAGGAACAAAAACTGATGGAACATTTGATGCTTTTTTCTCTGGAACAAGCACAAGAGTTAACATGATTGAACTTGGAGGAAAAGATGCTAATAAAAAAGATGTAAAAAAATCTTTTTCTTTGGCTTTTGAGGACATAAAGAAATTAATTGAATTTCAAAATACAATAAAAGCAGAGATTGGAAAAGAAAAAAAGATGTTAGCTTTACATATAATTGATAAAAATCTTGAAAAAACAGTTAAAGATTTTATGTATCCAAAATTGGAAAATGTGCTTTTTGGACCAGATAGAAATGAGAGAAATCAAAAATTAACCGAAGCCAAAGATGAGTTGTATCAATATTTATCTGATTCTAACATTGAAGATGTAAAAGATGTTGAGGCGATATTAGAAAAACTTATAAACGAGGTTGTTCATAAAAATATTTTGGAAAAAAATAAGAGAGTTGATGGAAGAGAATTGGAGGAAATCAGAACTTTATATGGAGAAGTTGGTTTGTTAAAAAGATTACACGGATCAGCTTTGTTTTCAAGAGGAGAAACACAAGCTTTAGCGGTAACAACCTTGGCAGCCCCAGGATCTGAACAAATTGTTGAAACAATGGAATTTTCTGGTAAAAGAAGATTTATGTTGCATTATAATTTCCCCCCTTTTTCTACTGGAGAGACTGGTAGATTGGGAATGCCTGGAAGAAGAGAGATTGGGCATGGAGCTTTGGCAGAAAAAGCTCTAAGAGCGGTTATTCCTTCACAAGAAGAATTTCCATATACGATTAGATTAGTTTCTGAAGTGCTTTCTTCAAATGGATCTTCTTCTATGGCAACAACTTGCGCAGGAACATTGTCTTTGATGGATGCAGGTGTTCCAATAAAAAAACCAGTAGCAGGAATAGCAATGGGCCTAATGACTCATCAGGGATATGATCTAACCTCTAAGAGTGATGATTTTAAAATTCTAACAGATATACAAGGTCCTGAAGATCATTATGGAGATATGGATTTGAAGGTAGCCGGAACAAGAGATGGAATCACAGCTTTACAGATGGATGTAAAGGTGGAGGGTATAACAGAAGAAATGTTTGAGAAAGCTTTAGATCAAGCAGAGAGAGCAAGGTTTAATATTTTGGATGTGATTAAAGAAGTGATTGCCGAACCAAGGAAGGAACTTTCTAAGTTTGCTCCAATTATTATGATCGTGGAAATAAAACCATCGCAAATTGGGATGGTGATTGGACCTGGAGGGAAAGTTATTAATGGAATGATTGAAACTTATAAATTGGGAACGATTGATATTGATGAATCCGGGAAAGTATTTGTTTCTGGGGATAATTTAGAATCAGTTAATCAAGCGGTGGCTCATATTAAAAGTATTACTCATGAATATGAAGTGGGTGAGATTATTGAAGGAGAGATCATAAAATTATTAGATTTTGGAGCAATTGTTGATTTAGGTGGAGGAAAAGATGGGATGATTCATATTAGTGAAGCCAAAAATGGATTTGTAGAAAAAATTACCGATGTCTTTAGTATGGGACAAGTAGTCAAGGCAAAAATTATGAAAGTTGAGCCAGATGGCGGAAAGATATCTTTGTCTGTTAAGGCCTTGGGAGGAAAAGAAGAAAAAAAGTAAAAAGAATGTATACAGTATGGGGAAAGATGAGGGAGGACGTAAAAGGTAGAAAGTAATAGGTAGAAAGTAGTAAGTGAAGACAATATAGCAGAATCAACTAATGACTAACAACTTACGATAGAAAAATATAATGCGAAATTAGCAAATTAACTGTGCTAATTATGTATAATTACACTAAACAAAAACCGCCTAACTGGCGGTTTTTGTTTAGTGTAATTATAAAACTTCAATCTTGACGGCTCTTTTTCCAAAGATTTTGGCATCTGATTTTTCAGAAAACCAAATATCTACAATTTGTTGTCCGTTATAACGAGGATTCATTCTATCTTCAACAATAAAGATTTTATCTCCAAATTGGTCTGGCATAATGAATTTTGTTCCAATAGGAAGAAAGTTTGCGGCAGCAATTCCGTCTCTGGTGATAGTGCCAGAAGCGGTAATGAATGGAGTGTCATCAGTTTCTGATGGGTGGCTTGTATAAGCAGTGGCCCAAACAGATATGTTTGTCCCTTCATTTTTTGTAATTCTTTTGACTAAAGAGGCTGGTTTTTCTGATATAGCATCAACATTGATTGAATTTAAAGTAGATAATTCCTCAATATTTTTAGTATTAGCCTCTGTTTTTGAGGTAAAAAGACTATTTATAATGTTGTTTTTCGGCTCCGTAGTTGTGATTTGGCCGATTGTTGATGACAACAGAACGGTTGAGAACACAAATGATAGAGCCCATTGTTTACCCATATATTTTAATTTAGTTATATTTTTTATACTTAATTACTATAAAATGTGGCTTATTTATTGACTTATTATTAATAATATCTACTTTGGTCAGATTTTATGTAGTAACTAGAGCAACAAAAAAACGCGCTCTTTGCACGCTTTAATATTATTATACTCTCCGGTTTCTAAAAGTCAAGAGATGCCATGATGCCCTGTGGATAACTAAAATCTAGGTTTATGTAACTTAAGGTTGACATTAGTTAGCTATAACCATCATTTTGTAATGACTTTTTTGCTTAAAAAGTATATATTTACGAATATATGAGAGAGATTTTTACTAGGGCCATAGTTTTGGGAAGAAATGATTCTGGAGAGATGGATGGAAGAGTTTCTTTATTTTCTGAAGGATATGGGAAAATTGTGGCTAGAGCTAAAAGTTTAAGGAAAATAACCTCTAAATTGTCTGGGCATCTTCAGCCCCTGATTTTTGTTAAAGTTAGATTAATTAAATTGTCTGGAGTTGGAGAAAGATATGCGATTATTGATTGTATTCAAGATGACGAGATGATTGGTTTGGAAACAGGGAAAAAACACAACCTTTTATCTTTAATGGATTTTCTTTCGTCTTTTGCTTTTGAGGGTCAGAAAGACAAACAGCTTTGGGAGTTTTTGGTTGATGTTTTTAAAAATGGTACAAGCAAAGAAGAGGCTTTTAAAAAAATGATTGTTATATTAGGAATAGATTCTTTATCGGCGGAATGTTTTTTGTGTCATAAAAAAATGATTTCTGGATGGATTGAGAATGACCATAGTTTTGTTTGTAAGAATTGTTCTTTAAAAATTGGGCGAGATAAGGTAAGATATATATAAGATTGACTAACTATTAGACAAGCTCATAACAAGCAACCAACAACAGACGACTAACGACTGAAAAAAATAAGATGTATAAAGTAATAAATAAAAAGTAGGGGAAAAATAAAAATATTATGTCATTAGAAGATTTAGAAAAAGAGTTGTATGGACAAAAAATCCATAAAGAGAACCTTAAAAAAGAGGCAGACAACAATAAAAACAACTATAAAGATGCGGTTGTAGAGAATCCATGGGCAAAAAGTTATATCAAAGAAGAACAAAAGTCAGATAATCAGATAGGAAAGATAAATAAATTTGATAAATACGGGAAATTTTTAATTGTTTTTTTGGTAATAGTTTTGGTTGGATTTATGGGATTAGTTGGTTTTTATTTGTATCAGTATTTTACAACAAAAGATGTAAGTATTGAGGTGGTGGCCCAGAAAGAAGTTTTGGTAGGAGTGCCATTTAGAGCATCTTATACTTATGAAAATCTTTCTAAAAAGGTTTTAATGGCGCCAGAGATTTCTTTTGAATTGCCAGAGGGAGCTTTGTATTTAAATGATCCTAATAAAAGAGTGGTAGTTGAAAAATTGGATAAGATAGAACCAGGGGAGATAGTCAAAAAAGAATTTAATGTAGTTATTATTGGAAAATCACTTTCCACATATAAATTTAATTCCGTGCTGTCATATTCGTATGAAGCATCAGCTTTAACGAGTAGATTTGATAAAAATAAAAGTTTTGAAATTTTAGCAAGAGATTCTGTTATAGGAATAGATGTGACTACTCCAGATAAAGTTTTAAATGGAGAAGATTTTGAAATTCATATTTCTTCTCAAAATATGAGTTTGGAAAAAATAGAAGGAGCAAGAATACAGATATCTTTACCAGAAAATTTTAAAGTAAAAAATAGTGATCCAGTTTTGGATGAAAAAAATGGTTTTGTGATTGATGTATTAAATCCAAATGAAAGAAAAACTTTTGTTATTTCCGGAGCGATGAGCGCAAAGGCCTATACTTATTTTAGTATTGGCGCAAAGGCACAAGTGGCGGTTAATTCTCAGTACTATGATATTAATGAAAAAAATTCTTCTATTTCATTATCCCCTTCTCCTTTGGGGTTAGTGATTAACTCATCAAAAGAGGACAAGGCGGTTTTTCCGGGAGAAGAGATTAAATACACTTTAAATTTTGTTAATAATGCAGATATTAATTTATCAGATGTTATTTTGACAGCTAAAATTGTCGGTCAAATGTTTGAAATCAGAACGGTTAGTACAGATGGATATTTTAATGATAAAGATAATACAATAACTTGGACAGCTTCTAATTTGGCTATGTTAAAAGAATTGAAGGCAAAAGAATCAGGGAGTGTTTCTTTTGGCGTAAGAGCAAAATCGTCTTATGAGGGAGATAGAATATCAGATAAAAATTTTGTTATAAAGGTGGATGGGACGATAATTTCACCAACAGTTCCTTACGGTGTGGTGGCGGACAAAACTGTTGGAATATATTCAATTGAAAATAAAATAGGTGGAAATTTGTTTTTTGACCAAACAATGAATTTTAATGAACTTTCTGGGGATATAAAAAATAGTGGAAGCTTACCACCAAGAGTAAATCAAGAGATACAATATACAATTCATTGGCAAGTAGGAGCAATGGCATCTGATTATAAAGATATTAAAATAGCTTCTTTTCTTGGGTCTGGGGTAAAATGGACAGGTAAAGTAAAGAGTAATATTTCTAGTGTTCCTGTTTATAATGAAAAAACTCAAGAAGTTACTTGGGAAATTCCATCAGTTTTATCAGGAAGGGGCGTGAGCGATAGTCCAATTGAAGCAATTTTTCAAGTTTCTTTTACTCCCTCTATTAATTTAGTGGGGAAAGGTTTTGGGATTATTTCAAAAACAGATATGAGCGCTGTTGATAGTTTTACTTCGGAACCAAAAACAATAAGCATTGATTCGTTTAATTCTAGAGATTTAAGTGATTTAAATTTGATGAATAAATATGATGTGGTGGCAAACTGATGTTTGACTAACGATTTACAGCAAACAACTGACGACGAAGATGAAAAGAAATTAGCTATTATTTTTTAGTGTATTGATTTTGAGCGAATAATGTATAATATATAAGAACGAATTAGACAAATGCGCCTGTTTTGCAGATATAACCAATTTAACTTAACAAAAATATGAATCAATTCAACCGATTTACAATCAAGGCCCAAGAGGCACTTTCTGGGGCACAGGAAATAGCTAGTCAAAATAATAATGGAGAGCTTAAGGCGATTCATCTTTTGGGATCGTTGCTGGATGATGGGCAATCGCTCGTTCAACCGATTTTGATTAAAGCGGGAGTCAATTTAGATTCTTTGAATAAAGATATTGATAAAGATTTAGAAAAACAACCTAAAATATTTTCTTCACAACCAGTTGGGCCGGGACAACTTTATTTGTCTCAAGAAATAGTCCAAGTGATTGATAAGGCGGCAAGGTTAGCTAGTTTTATGAAAGATGATTTTATCTCTTGCGAACATTTATTAATTGCGACATCAGAAATTATTTCTTCAGCTTCAACAATTTTACAAAGGAATAATTTTTATAAAGATGTAGCGATAAAAATCTTACAAGAATTAAGGGGAACAAATAGAATTACAGATGAAATGCCAGAAAATAAATATCAAGTTTTAGAAAAATATTCAATTAATTTAACTCAAAAAGCGAGAGAGGGTAAACTTGATCCAGTTATAGGAAGAGATGAAGAATTAAGAAGATTGATTCAGGTTTTATCTAGAAGGACAAAAAATAATCCAGTTTTAATTGGTGAGCCTGGAGTAGGAAAGACGGCGGTAGTAGAGGGATTGGCGAGAAAAATTGTATCGGGGGATATTCCAGAGAGTTTAAAAGGGAAAGAAATAATCCTGTTAGATTTAGGGTCTTTAATAGCGGGGACAAAATTTAGAGGAGATTTTGAGGACAGATTAAAAGCTTTTATGAAAGAGATCCAGAACTCTCAGGGGAAATTAATTTTATTTATTGATGAAATTCATATGATTGTTGGAGCTGGTTCAGCAGAAGGAGCAATTGATGCCTCTAATTTGTTAAAGCCGGCTTTGGCTAGAGGGGAGTTAAGAGCAATTGGAGCAACAACCATAAAAGAGTATCAAAGATATATAGAAAAAGACGCCGCTTTAGAAAGAAGATTTGCCCCAATTATGATTGATGAGCCATCGATTCAAGATAGTATTTCTATTTTAAGGGGCTTAAAAGATAAGTATGAGGTACATCATGGAATAAGAATTACCGATGAGGCAATTATAGCAGCGGTAAATTTGTCGGCTAGGTATATAACAGATAGATTTTTACCTGATAAAGCAATTGATTTGATAGATGAAGCGGGAGCATCAAGAAAATTAGAACTTGATAGTATTCCACAGAATATAGAAAAAATAAGAAGAGAAATAACTAGATTAGAAATAGAAAGATCAGCGATAGTATCAGGAAAAAATACTAAAAGTAAAAGCAGACTGTCTGAGTTAGATAAAAAATTAAAAGATTTGAAGAAGACCGATGAAGAGGATACGAAGGTTTGGGATCAGGAGAAAAAAGGTTTTTTGCGAACGCATGATGTTCAGAAAAAAATGGATGAGTTGAAATTGGAAGCAGAGATGGCTGAAATAAAAGGAAATTTTGATAGAGTGGCTCAGATTAAATATGGAGAAATTCCAAATTTAGAAAAAGAAATAAAAAATATTGACAGAAAACATCTTTCTAAAACAAAACAATCTTTATCTTTTATATTAAAAGAAACTGTGGACGAAGAAGATATCGCTATGGTTGTTTCTGGGTGGACGGGTATTCCGGTTAATAAGATGCTTGAATCAGAAGTAGCTAAACTAAAAAGTATTGAAAGTATATTAAGAGAAAGAGTAATTGGGCAAGACTATGCTCTTAATGAGGTGGCAAATGCCCTAAGACGCTCTAGGACGGGTCTTTCTGATGAAAATAGGCCAATTGCTTCCTTTATGTTTTTAGGACCAACGGGGGTGGGGAAAACAGAATTAGCCAAAACTCTATCTGATTTTATGTTTAATGATGAGAAGGCACTAATTAGAGTGGATATGTCTGAGTTTATGGAAAAACATGCTGTTTCTAAACTAATTGGATCTCCGCCTGGATATGTAGGTTATGAAGAAGGGGGGCACTTAACTGAAATTATTAGACATAGACCATATAGTTTGATTTTGTTTGATGAAATAGAGAAAGCTCATCCAGAAGTGTTTAATATTCTTTTGCAAGTATTGGATAATGGAAGATTAACAGATGCCAAGGGCAAAATGGTTAATTTTAAAAATTCAATCATTATCTTAACTTCAAACATAGGAAGCGAATATTTTAATACTTCAGTAAATGGAGTTGGTTTTGAAAGAGAGGGTGATCAATATTTGAGAAAAGAAAAAAATGACGAAGATGTAAAAAGTAAAATTTTAAATGATTTGAAGGATTATTTTAGGCCTGAGTTTTTGAATCGTTTGGATGATGTGATTATATTTAATCCTTTGTCTGAAAAAGATATTGAGAAAATTGTTGATATTCAATTAAAAAATTTAGTTTATAGTAAGTTGGTAAGTAGAGGATGTAAAGTTGAGGTGAGTAATAGCGTTAAGAAGATGATTGCTAGCAAAGGATATGATCCGATTTTTGGCGCAAGACCTATCAAAAGAGTGATTCAAAAAGAGATTTTAGATAAACTGGCTGATAAAATAATTAAACAAGAAATTAAAGATGGTAGAAAAATTAAAATTGACATTAAAGCATCTGGAGTGGTTATTACTTCTTAAAGTAGTTATTTTTACGGGGCTACTTTTTATAACCAGCCTAACTAAATCTTGGTGGGTGGTTTTATTCGGAATAATTTATAGTGCTTGGTTGTATAATAAAGATTTTAAAAGGGGACAGAATAAATGTTTTTATTCATTTAGCTTTTTTGTTTTAGTTAGTCAATTTGTTTTATTCTCGGTTGGCGGAGATTTATTGCCTTTGTCTATAAGTTTATTTTTTGGCTTGATGTTGTATTTGGCTCTTGGTTCTAGATTTTTTGTTTTTGAAAAAGATAAGATATTTTGGAGTATTTTTTACTATCTTTTGGCTTTTATTGTTTTTAGTTTGCTGGGATACTTTTTTTCTGGTGGCTTAATGTTATGGGGAATGATTCTTGTGTTTATCTTTTTCTTTTTAACAGCAAAGGAATATCTTGTTTATTTTTTGGGCGAGATAAAAATAAACCAAAGAGAGAACTTGTTTTTGCTAGTTGTAGCCTTTTTAATCTCTCAGGTATTTATTTTTACTCAATTTTTGAATATTGGATTTTTGAATGCGAGTTGTTTAATTTTGATTTTTTTGGTCACGATTTTAGATTTATTAGTTAGTTATTTTTCCGGAATTCTTAACGGCGAAACAATAAAGAGAAATACAATCTTTTTCTTATTTTTTAATATTTTAGTTTTGGGATTAGCAACATTTTTATTATAAAATGATAAAAAGTAAATCAAACAAAGAAACTCAAAAAATAGCTTTTAACTTAGCCGGTGATTTAATAAAAGATATTAATTTGAAAAAAGCGAGGGTGGTTTTGTTAAAGGGAAATTTGGGAGCAGGCAAGACGACTTTTGTAATTGGGTTTTTAAAATATTTTGGAATAAAACCTTCAGGAGCTAGTCCAACTTTTGTGATTATGAAAAGATACAACATAAGTTCAAAATTAAAGAGAGAAGACAAAGAAAAATTGGGTTTTGAGAATGTCTATCATTTAGACGCATATCGATTAAAATCAAAAGAGGACTTAAAAGATCTAGATTTTGATACAATAATTAATAATCATAAAAATATTATTTTAATTGAATGGCCAGAAATGATTAAGGGAAAGAAAATGACAAATGTAACGAGTGTGGAGATTGATTATGGAGAGAAGGAGAATGAAAGAGAGATAAAGATAATTAAAATTTAAAAATTCAAAATGTAAAATTGAGAGAGGAAAAGTTGATTTTTATTCTCGCCAAGAAAAAGGAAATTGGAAGTTTTAAAAAATGAGCAGTAAAATTTTAAACTTTTGATTTTAAAATTTAAATTTGTATATTCTTGCCTTATTTTTGGAAAAAAGATAATCTTTATATATGCAGAAAAAAGAAGAGAATTTAATGGATAAAATTGTTTCGCTTTGTAAAAGGAGAGGCTTTGTATATCCCGGGTCAGAAATATATGGTGGAATGGCTAATTCATGGGATTATGGGCCACTTGGAACTACTTTAAAAAACAACATTAAACAAAATTGGTGGGAATTTTTTGTTGAAAAAAGAGGTGATATGTATGGCTTGGATGCGGCCTTGATTATGAATCCAAAAGTTTGGCAGGCAAGTGGACACTTAGAAAATTTTTCTGATCCGTTAGTTGAATGTAAAAAGTGTCATTCAAGATTTAGAGAAGATGGTTTAGAGGGCTTAGAGGGCGTTGATAAATGTCCTGCTTGTGGAGCTAAAGAAAGTTTTACCGAGGGAAAGATGTTTAATTTGATGTTCAAAACATTTATTGGGCCAGCAGAAGATATTTCAAATGTGGCTTATTTTAGACCAGAGACGGCCCAAGCAATGTTTGTCAATTTTAAAAACATTTTAGATTCTTATTCTCCAAAATTACCTTTTGGGATGGCCCAAATTGGAAAAGCATTTAGAAATGAGATTACTCCTGGAAATTTTATTTTTAGGACGAGGGAGTTTGAACAAATGGAGATTGAATATTTTATTAAGCCGACAGATGATTGGAATGAGGTCTTTGAAAAATGGTTATTGTCTATGAAGGAATGGATGAGGAGCGTGGGGATGGATATGAAAAAAGTTTCTGATTATGAAGTGCCAAAAAATGATTTAGCTCATTATTCAAAGAGAACTATAGATATAGAGTTTGAATTTCCATTTGGGAAAAAAGAATTATTTGGACTTGCTTATAGAACTGATTTTGATTTAAAAAAACATCAAGAGGCGAGTGGGCAGAGTTTGGAATATTTTGATGAAGAAACAAAGGAAAAATATATTCCGCATGTAATAGAACCAAGTTTGGGAGTGGATAGAGCTCTTTTAGCTATTTTATCTAGTGCCTATAAAGAAGAGGAAATAAAAGATGGAGAAAAAAGAGTTTATTTGGATTTAGATATAAAAATGGCGCCATTTAAAGTAGCGGTTTTCCCTTTGATGGCAAATAAATCCGAACTAGTTGAAAAAGCTAAAGAGATTTATAACTCATTAATGAGTGCAAGTCCATTTATGGGACCGATTGCTTTTGATGGAGGGGGAAATGTTGGGAAAAGATATAGAAAACAAGATGAGATAGGAACTCCATATTGTTTGACGATTGATTTTCAAACATTAGAAGATGATACAGTTACGGTGCGAGATAGAAATACGATGAATCAGGAGAGAATGAAAGTAGAAGAGATAGAAAGTTTTTTGAGAAAAAATTTAAAATGAGAAAGAATAGATAGAAGGTAAAAAGTATTAAGTAGAAAGTAAAAAGTGACAGACAA
>JAVHOK010000031.1:0-2546 GCA_036170035.1 Minisyncoccota bacterium | reverse complement strand
TTCCCTTTTTACTTTCTCATCCTTTATACATTCTACATATCACCTATTACTTCCCCTTTTTACTTATTTCTCTTTTTTGTATAATTCACACCTGTTATGAGTAAAATCAAGTGATAATTAATTCGTAATTTCGCATTCTATTTTCTACTTTCTACTTAATACTTCTTACTTCTTCTTACTTATCTAATTAGTCATATTCACTCTTTATTTTCCCATCTAACCTTCTTAATTGCTTTAGTGCCTCTTTGGCCTGATCTTTATTAGGTGAGATTCCATGCCACTGATATTTTTTTTCCATAAAATCAACTCCCTTCCCAGGTATTGTGTGAGCGATTATCACTGTTGGCTTTTCGTAAACAGCTTTAGCCTCAAAAATTGAACCAATAAACTCTTCAATGTTATGCCCATCTACATCAACCACATTCCATCCAAAAGCTTCTAGTTTATCTCTCAATGGTTCAATCGGCATAATATCTTCAGTGTATCCATCAATTTGAATATTATTTCTATCTATTACTGCCGTTAAATTATTCAATCTATTCTTCCCAGCAAACATAAACGCCTCCCAAGTGTTTCCTTCTTCAAGCTCTCCATCGGACATCAAACAATAAACTCTGTATTTTTTGTCATCCATCCTTGCGCTCAAGGCCACACCAATTGCTTGCGAAAGCCCTGTTCCAAGTGGACCACTGGTTGTTTCTATTCCAGGCAAAGATCCTCTATGAGGATGACCTTGTAATCCTGATCCCAATTTTCTCAAAGTATTCAAATCTTTTAAAGGAAAATATCCCGCTCTTGCTAAAGCCGAATACTGCACAGGACAAATATGTCCATTAGAAAGGATTAATCTATCTCTTTCCTCCCAATTTGGTTTTTTGGGATTGTGATTTAATATATAAAAATAAAAAGAAGCGAAAATATCCGCCATTCCAAGAGGTCCAGCGCTATGGCCACTTCCTGCCTCAACCAACATAGAGATTATATCTTCTCTAATGTGATTTGAAATTGTATAAAGATCTTTTATTCTTTTATGAGAAAGTAACATAATTAAATTTTTGTTTGATGTCTAAAACTAAACAGCTTTTAATCTATTATAAGCTTTTTGAGGAAAATTGTCATTCCAAATATAAGAAGTGCTAATTATTTTATCCCCGCCAAATTTTTTTACTAACTTAGCCGTCCTCTCATTTATCCCCCCATCAACAGAAATTATAACATACGGATATTTTTTCCTCAAAAAAGAAACTAAAGAAAAAGTTTTTTTATTCAGTTCTTGCCCTGCCGGTCCAGGCACAACTCCCAACACCTGAACATATTTTATCCATTTGGGAATATTTATTTCTTTTTTATTAGTATTATATCCAAAAACAATTCCGATCTTCTTTTTATACATCTTTGCCAATGGTCTAATAAATTCCCAGTCCTTAACTACTTCATTATGAATAAAAACTGTTGATACAGATGAATTAAAAATTTTATTATCTATAATTTTTTTATAATCCAACATCAGATGAACCTCAAATTTATATTTTTTAGATAGTTTTTTTATTAAATCAAAATCAACAAAAGATCCACTCTTGGTAAATTTTTTATCAGCCAAATCAATATGTATCCAAGCTCCTTTGGGTAAAAATTTATTAAGTTTCAAAAGTTTATCTCCAAAATCTTTTTTATTTAAAACATCTATCCCAACAATTGTTTTCATACCTAGTAGTGAAACTGCGAGTTTTTATCAAAAAGATAATTCACATTATATTTTTTAATTATAATCAAAATTTTATTTTTATATAATACCTAGCGTATAACGCGAATTCTCTCGCAGTTCTACTACTAGGCATACCCAGTAGTGAAACTGTGAGTTTTTATCAAAAAGATAATTTACTCAATAGTTTTTTTAATGTTAATTATAATCTTGCTTAATACCTAGGATATAACTTAAACTCTCTCGCAGCTCTACTACTAGGCATACCTAATAGTAGAATTTCAAAAGTTTTTCAACTTAAGATACTCCTTTAATCTTAATTCTAATAATCTATGATACTATATCAAAAGGCACTCTGCACTTATTTGAAAAACACATTCTAATATTATGTTAAATAAGTCTATTTTAAAAATCGTTATCCTTTTTACTGAATCAAACATAATGCCAATTTGAAATTCTCATACTGGACATATAAAAATTATACCACAAAATAATCAAAAAACCGCCCAAGATTCCCCTAGACGATTTTTATCTACATCACCTTGTCTCCGTCGTTAGTCGTATGTCGTAAGTTGTTAGTCATCTACATTTCCTCCGGTTTTATTCTTTTGGCTATTCCCATCGCCTCTTCTGGCGAATAAAAATGAATAGTTATTTTCCCACCACTTCTTGAAAACTCTACTTTAACGGGCGCTCCCAAAAATTCAGACAATTCTTTCTCAATGTTTTTCATCTCTAAATCCTCTACTTTCATCCCCCCTCCCATTTCAAAAACATTATTTTTTATATGCTCAATATGTTTTTTTAATTCTCTAACACTATTTACTCCTCCTTCTGATATTTT
>JAVHOK010000030.1:11145-12325 GCA_036170035.1 Minisyncoccota bacterium | reverse complement strand
AAAAGGGCACTTTTGTTTAGTGGAACCAAGAAAAGAGAATCGAGTTGCATTGTATTTTCTTTTTTTGGGAGTGCTGAAGTAGATAAAAGTGATGCCAAATTAAAGCGTCATGTTTTTTTATTTCAATTATAAATAATATTTAATTTAGAATTGCGAGAAAAATTATTAAGATTTAAAATCGCAGTTCTACTACTCGGTATGCCAACAATAAATCAATTAATTAAAAAGGGGCGCACCAGGACTTTAAAAAAGTCAAAGTCGCCAGCTATGGCAACCTATTTTAATACGATTCACAATAAACCGGTTGAATCAGGTTCGCCATTTAAAAGAGGGGTTTGTTTAAAAGTGTTTACAACAACACCCAAAAAACCAAACTCTGCTTTAAGAAAGGTCGCTAGGGTTCGTCTAACAAACGGAATGGAGGTTACGGCCTACATCCCTGGAGAAGGACACAATTTGCAAGAACACTCTGTTGTTATGATTCGCGGAGGAAGAGTTAAAGATCTTCCTGGTGTTAGATACCACATCGTTCGCGGTCGTTTTGATGCCACTGGAGTTGCCAACAGAAAGCAAGAAAGGAGTAAATACGGAGTGAAAAAAGGAAAATAATTAGACTTATTTAAAGAATAATATGAGAAGAAATAAAGCTATAAAAAGGCAAGTTGAACCGGATATTAAATTCGGAACCGTGGCGATCGCTAGATTCATTAACTATTTAATGGAAGATGGAAAAAAAACCACCGCTCAGAAAATTATGTATTCTGCTCTTGATGAAATTGCTAAAAAAACCCAAAAAGATTCTTTGGAGGTTTTTGAAAAGGCAATCGAAAATGCTTCACCTGCTTTGGAAGTTGTTTCCAAGCGTGTTGGTGGTGCTAACTATCAGGTTCCTCGCGAAGTTAGACCAGAAAGAAAATTCTTTTTGGCTTGTAACTGGATTATAGAAGGAGCTAGTGGCGTAAAAGGAAAATCAATGGCAAAAAAATTAGCAGATGAGATCATTGCTGCTTATAACAATGATGGGTCGGCAATTAGGAAAAAACAAAATGTCCACAAAATGGCCGAAGCCAACAGAGCTTTTGCTCATTTTGCTAGATAATTATTTGAAAAAATATTATGCCTAGTAGTGAAATTGCGATAATAATTTTTTATCAAACTTTCATCATTTGGCAAGTAATAA
>JAVHOK010000030.1:0-11045 GCA_036170035.1 Minisyncoccota bacterium | reverse complement strand
ATTACGAAAAAATCATTATGATTTAAAATCGCAGTTCTACTACCAGGTATGCCTAGAAAATATCCATTAGAGAAATATAGAAACATAGGAATTATTGCTCACATTGATGCGGGCAAAACAACCGTTTCAGAACGCATCCTTTTCTATACAGGTATTTCTCACAAAATTGGTGAAGTTCACGAAGGTGAAGCTGTTATGGATTGGATGGAACAAGAAAGAGAACGCGGAATTACAATTACTTCTGCGGCAACTACTTGTTTTTGGACCCCTAATCGCTTACTTAGAAACGCTATAACCGACGAAGAAAAAGAAAAAATTAAAAAAGATTTTGAACATTGTATCAACATTATTGATACTCCTGGACATGTTGATTTTACAGCTGAGGTTGAAAGATCTTTACGTGTTTTAGATGGAGGAGTAACTGTTTTTGATGGTGTGGCTGGCGTTGAACCGCAATCAGAAACTGTTTGGAGACAGGCTGATAAATACAAAGTTCCTAGAATCTGCTTTGTTAATAAACTTGATAGAATGGGAGCAAGTTTTGAAAAATCTTTTGCTTCTATCTTAGAAAGATTAACTCCCGATGCTATTCAAGTTCAACTTCCTATCGGCGCCGAAGAAAATTTCAAAGGGGTTGTAGATTTAATGACCATGAAGGCCTATGAATTTTCTGGAGAACATGGTGAAATTGTTACCGAAGTTGAAATTCCTGTTGATATGCAAAAAGAAGCTGAACAAAAAAGACTTCTTTTGCTTGAAAAAATTATTGAAAAAGATGAAAAGTTAATGGAAAAATATCTTGGAGGAGAGGATATTGGAGTTGACGAGCTTAGAAAAGTTTTAAGAATCGCCACAATTGAAAACGAAATTTTCCCAGTTTTTTGTGGAACTGCTTTAAAAAATAAAGGAACTCAATTAGTTTTAGATGGTGTTGTTGATTATTTGCCATCACCTCTAGACATCGGGCACTTAAAACCTATCAAAGGAACAGATCCAAAAACTGGAGGAGAAATTTTAAGAAAGGCCTCTGACGAAGAACCTTTAACTGCCATTGCTTTTAAAATTGCCACAGACCCTTTTGTCGGTAATTTAACTTATTTTAGAGTTTATAGCGGTGTTATCAAAAAAGGTACTTATGTTTTAAACTCCACGAAAGATAATCAAGAAAGAATTGGAAGAATTGTTCGTATGCATGCCAATCACAGAGAAGATGTGGAAGAAATGTATGCAGGAGATCTTGGAGCTATTGTTGGTTTGAAGAACACCACGACCGCCGACACACTTTGTGATCCAGAGCATCCAATTATTCTAGAAAAAATTATTTTTCCAGAGCCAGTTATCAATTTGCGTATTGAGCCAAAGACTAAAAGTGATCAAGAAAAACTTGGTATGGCGCTTAAGCGTCTTTCAGATGAAGATCCAACTTTTCGTATTACTGGAAATTCTGATACGGGAGAAACAATTATTTGGGGTATGGGGGAACTTCATCTTGAGATTTTAGTAGAAAGAATGAAGAGGGAATTTGGCGTTGAAGCCAATGTTGGTAGACCGCAAGTTTCTTATAAAGAAACCATTAAGGGTCACAATGAAGGCGAGGGTAAATATATCAGACAATCTGGAGGAAAAGGACAATACGGACATTGTAAGATCAAAATTGATCCTTCTGAAAAAAATAAAGGATTTATCTTTATCAACCAAATTAGGGGAGGTGTTATTCCTCAGGAATATATCAATCCTATTGAAAAAGGTATTAAAGAAGCTATGGACAGAGGTGTTGTCGCTGGTTATCCTATTATTGATGTTACGGTTACTTTATATGATGGATCTTTCCACGAAGTTGACTCATCCGAATCAGCTTTCAAAATTGCCGGTTCTATGGCATTTCAAGAAGCTGCCAAAGGAGCTCATCCAGTTCTCTTAGAGCCTATTATGAAAATCCAAGTTATCGCCCCAGTTGAATTTTTGGGAGATGTGACTGGAGACATCAGTTCAAAAAGAGGAAGAATTGAATCTTTAACAGACAGAGGAAATTTGAAAGTTGTTGATGCTATGGTTCCTCTTTCAGAAATGTTTGGTTACGCAACAAAATTGCGTTCTATGACACAAGGTCGCGGTTCTTTCACTATGGAATTTGCTGCTTATGAGGAAGTTCCAAAGAGTGTCGAACAACTAATTATTGAAGGCAAAAAATAAAAATATGGCAGATTACATTGTTGATTGTTCAAAAAGAAGATTAGGTCGAATTGCAACCGAAATATCAATTATTTTGCAAGGCAAAAAAAATCCTAAATATAATCCCAAAGACGAAGGAGAAGACAGAGCGATTATAAAAAATGTTGAGGATTTAGAGTTGTCAGGAAATAAAATAGACCAAAAAGTTTATTACTCTCACACAACTCAAATTGGACATCTTAAAGAAAGAAAAATTAAAGATGTTATTGCAAAACATGGTAAGGGTTACATTCTTAAAAAAGCTGTTTTAAAAATGCTTCCCAAAAATAGATTGCAAGCAGAGAGAATTAAGAAAATGATTATTGAAAAATAATCTCAAAAAACATATGGTTCAACATACAATTAAAAAAACAACCCTAAAGTCAGTTAAATATAATGAAGGCACAGGCAGAAGAAAAACTTCTTCTGCTAGAGTCAGGGTTATGGCCTCTGGAGACAAAGAAGTTGACGAAAAGAAACACACCCAGACAAACTCAAGTTACATTCTTGTCAACGATAAACCTTTAGATGTTTATTTTCCTCTTGCTAACCACAGAAGAGTGGTCCTTGGACCTTTGTCTAGACTTGGACTTTTAGGTTTATATAAAGCAACTGTCAAAGTATATGGAGGAGGAGTTTCTTCTCAAGCTCAAGCTATTAGACATGGTTTAGCTAGGGCTTTAGTTAAAAAAGATGAGACCTTAAAGAAAAAATTAAAGGATCTTGGATTTTTGACTAGAGATGCCCGTATGGTAGAAAGAAAGAAATACGGACTTAAAAAAGCTAGAAAGGCTCCACAATGGTCAAAGAGATAAATACAAAAAACAATCCGCTACATAGCGGATTGTTTTTTAACTATGGAAGTTCAACTTCCATAGTTAAAAATAAAAAAATACCCCCGCGTGTGGAATGCGACCACAAATCAACGGGGGGTGAAACAGGGTGCTACACAAGTAGGAAGGTCCCGTGGCTGGAAGGCTTTTAGTGCCTTCTTTCTCGCCCCCTTCCTACACTACAATTCATATATAGCACACCATAAGAAAATGTCAAATTAAAAATAACTTCCCGAGGGAAGTTATTTTTAATTAAGTTTCATTTTTGTATTATTTTTTTCTCTCTATTGGAAATTAGTTATTAGTAATTTTATCTTATTACTTTCTACATCTATTCTATTTTTTATTTCTCTATTACACATCTTATGTTTTTGTTGTAAGTTGTAGGTAGTTAGTTGTTAGTCGGTCTACAACTCAATGTAAGTTATTTTTCCTTCTTCTAAATAATAATAACTTGAAGTTTTTTTATCATAATATGGGGTTATCATCTTATCGGAAATTTTGAAATTATTATTTGGTTCTGTTTTTGTTATCTCGGCAAAATAAAGTTTTTGGGGATATTGAAAAACTATATGATAAGAATCTTTGTACCAAGATATATTTTTTATTTTTGTTGTATCTGGAATATTAAGTTTTAGCTGTTCTCCTTTTTTCATATCAAAATTAACAACATCATCTTCAAATAAGAAAACAAATGCTTTTCCATCTTGATCCTGAAACAAGATTTTGTTTTCATTAGGAGAGAAAGAAGCACTCGCAGCTTTTTGGGCAATTAGCGTAAATTGATTACTGGATTTATCTTGAATATATAAGGAGCCGTTTTTTAGAAGATAAAAATATCTAGATGAAGAATTACCAAAATTAACAATGTCTGTTGCGTCAAATGGCGTAGTAATTGTCCCAGCCTTTTGAGCCAAAGAAAGATCTATAATCTCCAGAGTAGATGTGGCTATCGTTTTTGTGACTGATTTTTTGTTAATTAAGGCTGTTGTTTTAATTGATGTTTCTACAACTGAGTATAAATTATTTTTATCTACGATATTAAAATATATTGTTCCTGCTTGGAGAAGTGATGAGGTTTTTTTGTCTATATCAACAATATATAATCCTCTAGGCGTTGTGATAATAAACTTGTTTTCTTCTTGAGGATAAAAAGATATCTCTTGGAGTTTTTGTTTAAAAAATGTTGAAATTGTTGATGTTAGATTTACGGGTTTTGAAAGGTCGCTTTTTCTGTATAGATAAAAGATATTTTTACTTTGATCTTGAGTGATAACATCTTGATTTTGGCTGATTTGAATAATTTTTGTTCCTTTAAAATCCGCGTCTATGTTTTTTGACGGGACTTCTTTTGGCACAAAAACAATATTTAATAATCTAACCACAGCCGATTGATCAACGGTAATATTTTTTTCGTAATCAAAATAGCCGTCTTTTTTAAGAGAAAGATAATATTTTTTTGGAAGTATATTTGTAATTAATGTTCCCTTTTGAAGAATACTAGACTTATCTTTGTATGATTTTTGATTAAGAAATATCTCAATATCGTTGGGAGTGCTTTCTATATAAACAGCCCCAGTTTTTTTAACCGAAAAAGATGAAAAGTCCACTCTGTAACCTTGAATATAAAAAATCAAAATTGCTCCTACGAGAACAAAGAGAGCCACAAATGCCCAAAAGAATTTTTTTCTGAAAGAGTATGTCATATTTGCAAAAGAGCCAAAAGGCCAATATAATCAATTTGAGTTAATCATACCTTTATTATCGCGCTTTTTCAATAATAATTTTTTATAATATGAAATTAATTGTTAATGGAGGGAAGAAATTATCCGGAAGTGTTGTTGTCAAAGGAGCAAAAAACGCCACAACTAAAATGATGGTTGCTTCACTTCTTACCAAAGACGAGGTTAGATTAAGAAATTTTCCTATTATTGGAGACACTGAAATTACCGGTGAGCTTTGTCAGGCATTTGGTTCAAAATTAAGTATTGATAAAAATAAGTCAGAATTAATTATTCAGACTCCTGAAATTACCAGCACTCAAGCTCTCAATTTAACACGCAAAAATAGAATTCCAATTTTAGCTATGGGTCCGCTTTTGGCTAGAAGTAAAAAAGCTATTGTTCCTGTTTTAGGTGGAGATAAAATTGGTCCTCGTCCAGTTGGTTTACATATTGATGCATTAAGATCTTTAGGGGCGGAAGTAAATATTTTTGATGATAGATACGAAGCTACGGCTCCAAATGGTCTTAAGGGTGCAAAAATTGTTTTCCCCTTCCCTAGTGTGGGAGCAACTGAAAATGTTATTTTAGCCGCCGTTCTTGCTAAAGGAAGAACTGTTATAGAAAACGCTGCTATTGAGCCAGAAATTTTAGATATTATAAAACTGCTTCAAAAAATGGGCGCCATTATTGGACTAGGAGCTAATAGAACTATTTATATTGAAGGAGTTAAAGAACTTCATGGTGCCGAGCATTTTATTTTGCCAGATAGAAACGAAGTTATTTCTTTTGCTATTTTAGCCGCCGTTACAAATGGAGAGATAAAAGTTTTAGGGGCTAAACAAGATGACTTGATTACCTTTTTAAATGTTTTTAGAAAAATCGGTGGGGGATATCAAGTAGAAGATGATGGGATTATATTTTTTAAAGAAAAAGAGTTTGTTGGTATTGAATTGGAAACTGACACTCATCCGGGGTTTATGACTGACTGGCAACAACCAACCGTTGTTTTATTAACACAAGCCAAAGGTATTTCTGTGATTCACGAAACTATTTATGAAGATAGGTTTGCTTATACGGAAGATCTTAATGCTATGGGTGCAGATATTACTATTTTTTCAAAATGTCTTGGTGAAATAAATTGTCGTTTTAACGGTAAGGGTTATGGACATAGCGCGGTTATTAAAGGCGCTACCCCCTTATCCGCTAAAACCTTAAAAGTCAGAGATCTTCGTGCTGGTATGGCTCATTTAATTGCAGCTTTGATGGCTAATGGTTCTTCTGAAATAGATGGAGTAGAAGAAATAGACAGAGGATATGAAGATCTTGATAATCGCCTCAAAAGCTTAGGAGCAGACATAATAAGAAAAGAGTAATTAAAAAGTGAGTTATAAAAAATGTGTAATAGGTAAAAAGTAATAAGTGATTTTAATATAGCAAATAGTTGACATTTTCTTATGATATGCTATACTTACATTCGTAGTGAGTATAAGCACTCTAATTTCTACGCGCTAAAGCGTGCACGCGTGGGATAAATGGCTCAACGCTAACAGTGTGAGGTATGGTACCTCCACTGTGATTCAAGAAAGAGCCACTAACCTAGTCCGGACTATTTTAATAGACGGACTACAACCCTCATTCTAGGTATGGTACCTAGAATCGAGGGGATTTTTTTATCCGTATTTTTTCTTATTCAAAATTTGCTATATTAGCGCCATCTATTACTTCGTCTATCTTTATTATTCCGCTTTCCTCCTTCTGTCATTCCAATTACTCCTCCTTTGTCATGTTGAGTGAAACGAAACATCTCATTAAACAAATTAGATTCCTGCCTGTCGGCAGACAGGGCAGGCTTCGTCCGTCTGCTGATAGACTCAGAATAACAGACAGGGAATCAGATTCTTTATTCTCTCTCTTTCTCTGTCATGTTGAGTGAAACGAAACATCTCATTTGTAATTCGCTATATTAGCATTAGATTAGCACATTAGAATTACATATTACTTTTTACTTCTTTTTTTGCTTCTTTTAGGGTTGCTTTTTTTCTTCTCTTTGTGTATATTAAACATAACGCAATTTGGCGGATTTTTAATGCCCTATTTGCGGATTATAAAAAAATAACGCTCTGTCCTTTTAATTTTTTTAAAATGGAAACGGGGCCCAAGTCGGGGTTAAAGGCCTGACTAAATAAATTATGAGTGATAAATCACAAGAAGAAAAAAAAGAAGCATCGGGGGTATTTATAGATGTAAATGCTCTTTTTGGCGATGCCAATGTTGATGAGGCGACTTTGCTTGAAATGGCAAAAGCAGGTGTTCTTTATGGGCACAAAAAAAATAGAAGAAATCCAAAATTCAATGAGTATATTTTTACTACCAGAAATGGTGTTGAAGTTATTGATTTGGCAAAAACTGTTAAATCCATTGATTTCGTTTCAACGGTTCTTAAAAAAGCCATAGAAACAAAAAGAAATATTTTAATAGTCGGAACTCAACCAGCTTCTAGAGATGCCGTTATGGCTTTGTCCGAGGCGCTTGGAGAATGTCCGTTTGTTGTTAATAAATGGATTGGAGGACTCGTGACTAATTTTGGAAATATTTCAAAAAGAATTGAATACTTCAAAAAACAAAGACTAGGACTTGCTGAGAATAAATTTGAAGGATATACAAAAAAAGAAAAACTAATGATTGCCAGAGAGGTGACTAAAATGCAAGAAAAGTTTTTTGGTTTTGAAAATCTCTCTGCTGTTCCAGATATGGTTTTTGTAATTGATGGATCTATCAAAGGACACAAGACTGCTATTCATGAAGCTAAAATTAAAAAAGCCAAAGTTATTGGTATTATTGATAGCGATGATAATCCAGATGACTTTGATTATTTTGTACCAGCTAATGATCACGCTAGATCATCTATCAACTGGGTTATAAATAGAATTATTAGTAATTTAAAATAAAAATTTTAAACAGCACACATATGAACGACGCAATTGTAAAACTTAGAGAAGTTACAGGAGCTGGAGTCATGGATTGTAAGAGAGCTCTTGATGATGCTAATGGTGATTTTGATAAAGCCAAAGATTTAATTTTTGAAAGAGGTGTTTCTAAGGCTGAAAAAAAAGCCGAAAGAAAAACTGGTTCTGGTATATTAATGACTTATGTTCACAACGGTAGAATTGGTGTTATGGTGGAAATAAGATGTGAAACTGATTTTGTTGCTAAAAATGAAGATTTTAAAGAATTGGCCCGTAATATTGCTATGCAGATTGCCTCCATGGGTGGAGAAACCGTAGAAGAAGTTTTAGCTCAACCCTTTGTTAAAGATCCGAACTTAACTGTCGCGGATTTAATGACTCAGGCAATTGCTAAAATAGGGGAAAATATGAAGATTGAAAGATTTTGCAGGTATGTGCTGTAAATCTTTATCTAGTCTCTATCGCTACTTTGAATTAAAAATATGACTTATTTTATTCTTGAAATTATATTCTTTCTTAGTTTGGGAGTAATGATTTTTATGGCAATTTCAAAATTGCCCACCATTGATTTTTCTTTTGTTGACGATCAAGATGCTCAAGAATCAAAAAGAAAAAAAAATCTTTTTTTGTCAAAACTTATTAGCTCAATTGATCAAAAGGCAATTGATTTATGGGAAAAGTTTTTAAGAAAAACAAAATTATTTGTCATTAAACTAGATAGTTTAGTTTCAAAGAAGATTGAATCAGCTAAAAGGATTCAGAGTATGGTTAAAAAAGAAGAGGATCACATTTTTAGAAAGCTTGATCAGGAAAAATTAGAGACAGAAGAAGAAAAAATTTCTGATAAAGATGAAAATGGTGATAAGATATGATAGAATTTATCGGTTATTATGTTCCCTAAAAAATGATAGGCGTCATCAAAATATATTTGACGCCAAATGGGCAGGTAGTCTCGTAGGGGCCGAGGGCGGTCTGTAAAACCGTTGGCCAATGTGCTCGCGTGAGTTCGACTCTCACCCTGCCCACTCGACGCGCCCCTCTTATTAAGGGGCTTGCTCGTGGCAAGCCACTGTAAATAAGAGGTAGGCAAGGAGAGTGTCCCGAATAAAATTGAGGGACACATAAATGATCATCAATACCAGAGTTTTTGGGTATTGGTAATTATTTAATGAGTTAGTAAGAGAAAGCTAATTTTTTAGCTTTCGTTGAGAGGAGAACGCCGGAGCTTGTGCGAGTCAGCAGACGAGCACGCGCCGTGTCCGCCGAAAATTTTTATTGAAGGAGGAAGGCGGTGGCTAGTCCGAGATTGAGCGACGGCGAAATCGAGAGACGAAGCCGACTCTCACCCTGCTAATATACATTAATAATTTTTAACTTTTTATTTTAAATTTTAAAATTATTATGCCACCTTAGCTCAGCGGTAGAGCAACTGTTTTGTAAACAGTAGGTCCCCAGTTCAAATCTGGGAGGTGGCTCTGGTGTTTATAAATTAAAATTTATATTGCCAATGTAGCTCAGCTGGTAGAGCAACTCCATGGTAAGGAGTAGGTCGTCGGTTCAAATCCGACCATTGGCTCAGATAAAAAGCAACTCAATATTGAGTTGCTTTTTATCTTTTAAATATCTTACTATTTATTCACGCGATTGCTTTGTTTGTTTTTTATTATTGTGTTATTATTGTCTTAGAGGTTAAGTTTTAAAAGGTCGTCAATGTTTTTGATTTAGTTATTATTCAAAAAGTATAAAAAATATTTTATGTTTGGATTAGGAACAAAAGAATTAATAATTATTGCTGTCGTTTTAGTTTTGCTATTTGGATCAAAAAAGATTCCTGAATTAGCGAAAAGCATAGTAGAGGCAACTAAACACCTTAAAGGAATTTTTAAGAGTGTTGAGGATGATGATTCATCTTCACAAGGTAAAAAGAAATAGTTTTTAACTATCTAATTGATTTTTATTTTCAAAATTTTATAAATAACTCATTACAATATAATTATTGTAATGGTTAATATTTTAGCAATGATACCTTCAAAATATTCTTTCAAATTGTTATCAAAAAAAGAAGTTATAGATATTTCTTTGCTTTTAAAGACAAAAAAACAACAAATTAATCGTAAATCTTTTCAAAACGTTATTTCTTCGGAAAAATTAGTTGAAGATGATAAAAAAAGATCGTTTTTAAAATTAGCTGGCATGGTTGGTTTAGGAGCCGTCGCAGCATCTCTTATTCCTAAAAAGGCTGAGGCCTTGGTTTTTGGCAGTACTCCTACATCTAATGTGGTTGGCGTCAAAAATGTTGCCAACGCTAGAATTAATCCTGCGACAGAAGACACATTAAGTTCTCTTATTACAGGTCAGGGGGTTAATAAGCTTTCAATAAATCTTTCTTCTTCTGGAATTGTTTGCACGCCAACTTCTGGTAAAAAAATACGAGTTTATGCTTCTCGGTTTTCGCTTACCGCTGACGCCACATCTGTTTCTTTTAGATTTACTGCCGGTGGTACTGATTATGAAAAATATGTTTCCCCAAAAACTGGAGGACTTTATGGAGCCAATAATCATCCAAATTATATAGAAGGGGGAGTAGATCAAGTTTTATATTGTGCAGTAAATGGAACGACGACAGTACAAATTAATATAGATTATTTAGAAGTTTAATTTTTTAAAATATTATGGCATTACGAGCAGTTGAACATATTTTTAAAGGAGAAACAGCGCCATTGAATATTTCTAATGGAACTGTTGCTGTTTCTGGAACTGTTGTAACTGGCACTAATTCTTTTTTTACTGTTTCTGTCGTTGGAATGAAAATCGGTTTTGGTTCAACTAGTCTATCGAGTATTACTACTTGGTATATTATCTCAAGCTATACCTCGTCCACCTCTATTACTTTATCAACTTCAGCAGGAACTATATCTTCGGGTACAGATTATGTGATTACCGGCTATGATTTTACAAAAACAAGTTTAGGTAATTTAATGACTCAGAGATCAGGAGCAAATCCTGAAGATAATTATGTTGGCCCATTACCCGTGGCTATTGCTCGACCAGCTGAAGAGTCAACTGTGATTGCTGGTATGTATCCGCATGTCATTACATATAGCCCAACCATTGATTGGGTTTTTATGATTCAAAACTTAGCAACAGCAGTAGCTGCCAGATATATAATCTTTTACGAATATAATAAAATTACCTCAACTTACAACTGGAAAGGTTTTATTACAGCGACTTTAGCTACTGCTACAGCCCATACAATTCGTGGTTTCCGCGCCCTCCGTTATCTCCACACCACAGGGACGGTCTCTGTTGCA
>JAVHOK010000029.1:0-12610 GCA_036170035.1 Minisyncoccota bacterium | reverse complement strand
CTAGTATAGTCAAAGAGGTATAATGACCTTATTATTAATTTTTTATAAAAATATGTTAAAAGATATAAATCACGATTTAATTAAGCAACTTTCTGTTATTTCTAGCAGTCTTTGGAGAATTAAAAATCTTTATCTGGAAAATTCAAAAGATTATCCAGAATGTTTAGAGGTTTGGAAAAAATTAGAAACTGATTATGAAAATCATATTCAACTTCTTTCTGGCCAAATTAAAAAACACATAGAGCAAAATAAATTTGATTAATTATATGAAAATTACATTTGTCGGAGGCGCCTCTGAGGTTACTGGCGCAAATTATCTTTTAGAATCAAAAAACACAAAAATTCTTATAGATTGTGGACTTCATCAAGGAAGTAGCGAAAACGAAACTCAAAACGCAAATCCTTTCCCTTATGATCTTTCAAAAATAAGCGCTCTCTTAATCACTCATTCTCACATTGATCACACCGGAAGAATTGCTCAATTAGTTAAACAAGGATATAGAAACGATATTTATTCTACTCATCCGACCAAAGATGCTGCCTATGATTTACTTTTAGATGCCCGCCATCTAATGGAAAAAGAACATCCCGACCGAGAACCACTTTATGAAATCGAAGATATAGATCAGGCTTTTTCTCAATGGAAAACTATCAAATATCACGAAATTTTTGAGATAGGTGATTTTATAATTGAATATTTTAATTCGGGCCATATTCTTGGATCAGCTTCTATTTTGATTAAAGCCGAGGGCAAATCTATTGTTTTTTCTGGTGATCTTGGAAATACTCCTGCTCCATTAGTTGCCCCTACGGAGTATATTCCATCGGCTGATTATGCTTTAATTGAATCTGCTTATGGGAATAGAATTCATGAGTCTGTTGATAAAAGGCAGGAGCTTTTAGAGGATATAATAGAGGATAGTGTTAAATTAGGTGGAACTCTCTTAATTCCTGCTTTTGCTATGGAAAGAACTCAGGAATTACTTTATGAATTAAACGATCTTGTTGAACATGGTCGCATTCCTAGAGTTCCTATTTATATAGATAGTCCTCTTGCGATTAAATTAACGGTCACTTATAAAAAGTATTCTAGAGATCCAGATTTTTATAATAAAGAGGCTATTGATAAATTAAAAAGTGGTGACGAAATATTTAATTTCCCCGGTCTTAAATTTACACTAACGACAGAACAATCTAAAGAAATTAATGAAGTCCCTCCGCCTAAAATAATTATTGCCGGTTCGGGGATGTCTAATGGTGGTCGTATTTTACATCATGAACTAAGATATTTATCTGACCCAAAAAACTCAATTCTTTTTATTGGCTATCAAGCTTATGGAACTCTTGGAAGGAAAATCATTGAAAAAGAACCATTTGTTTCAATTTTTGGAGAGAAAGTTGCCGTTAGATGTAAAGTCAAAGCCATTGGAGGATATTCTGCTCATGCTGACCAACCTCTTTTACTTAAATGGATAGAAGCGATGAGGGGCTCACTTAAAAGAGTTTTTGTTGTTCAAGGAGAACCAGAAGAAAGCCAACCATTGGCCCTTAAAATTAAAGATGCTTTTGCTATTGACGCAATTGTTCCCGAGCCCAATCAAGTTATTGAGCTATAAAAAACATAAAAAAATCTGGCACTGTGTCAGATTTTTTGTTATAATTAAATAGATTAAAATTAAAACTTAAAAAATGGATAATAAAAATTTGTGTGATAAGAAAACTCCTAAATATCGTATCTGTGTTTCTGGTGCTGCTGAAACAGATTTTTGTGGTGATGAAGCTTTTAAAAAAGCTATTGAAATTGGCAGTGAAATAATTAAACAAGGGGCTATACTAATAGATGGCGCAACCACAGGTTTTCCTTTTTGGGCAGCCAAAGGCGCCAAAGAATCTGGTGGTATTGTAATTGGTTTTTCTCCTGCCTCTACTGAAAAGGAACATCTTAAAGTTTACAAATTACCGTCAGAATATCATGATATTATTGTTTATACCGGATTCGGATATTCTGGAAGAAACTTATTATTAACCAGATCTTCCGATGCAGTTATTGTTGGTTGTGGTCGTCTTGGGACTCTCAATGAATTTACAATTGCTTTTGAAGATCATAAACCAATTGGAGTATTAGAGGGTGAGTGGGATACAGATGATATGATTAAAGAAATGATTGCTAAATCTCACAGAGGAAAAGGGAAAATTGTTTATTCTTCTGATCCAAAAGAGCTTGTTCAAAAATTATTAGAAGTTATAGATAAGGATAGAGACGAAACAAAAAAAGAGACCAGAGAAGAGGCTGTAGACGAGAGTGTTGACTCCGAAGAATAATGACAAAAGATATATTTAAAAAATTTATTTTTCCAGTTTCGCTACTTTCTGGAACTATTATTGGTGCGGGAATTTTCTCTCTTCCTTTTATATTCTCCTGTAGTGGTGTTTTAACATCCTTTGTTTTTTTAATAGTTCTTTGTTTTGCTTTTATTTTTATACATTTAATTTATGCCGATATTGTTCTAAAAAATGGAACTCAACATAGATTTGCCGGATATGCCAAGATATATTTTGGTCAACTAGGAAATTTTGTTGGGATTATTATGACGATTTTGCAGGGCTTTTTAGTTTTATCAATTTATCTTTTATTATCCTCTTCATTTTTTAGTTCTGTATTGCCTTCTTTCAATCCTCTTTGGGGAGTTTTGTTGTTTTGGTTGATTGGATCAATTATTTGTTCCTCTGGGACAAAGAAAATTACTTTTTTTGAATTTCTTTCTGTGTTAGGAATACTTTCTGTTATTCTTGTTCTATGTTATTTGGGTTTTGATAAATTTTTTAACCACAGCCTTAATCTTATCTCTTCCAATTGGAAATTTTGGCTTTTGCCTTTTGGGGCTCTTCTTTTCTCTCTGAGTGGTCGCCCCTCTATTCCATCGTTGGTTCATTATTTTGAAAAAATAAATCCAAATGCTCAAGAATCAAAAAAAGAAATTAGAAGAGCTATAGTTTGGGGGACAATTATGCCCGCTATTGTTTATGGAATTTTTATTATCAGTATTCTTGGGCTTTCACCGGTTCCTTCTCCTGACACTTTCACTGGTATTATGAGCGTTATTCCGTCTTGGGTTTTGATGGGTTTGGGGGCGCTTGGGTTAATTTCTCTAATTAGTTCTTATTTTGCTATTGGCGTTGATCTTAAACATTCACTCCAGTTTGATCTTGGTCTCTCTAGAATTAGTTCCTTGACTTTTATTTTTTTCATTCCACCCTTTCTTTATTATATGAAGATAGGAGGTCTTATTTCTTTAATAGAAATTGCCGGAGGTATATTTATTGGTTTAGAAAGTTTAATGATTTTATTAATGTGGAGAAAATCTAGAAAGATTTTTGGATCAAAAAATTCTCTTATTAAGGAAAACGTAAAAATAATATTTTGGTTCTTATTCTCCATTTTTATTATTGGAGTATGTTATGCAATCTGGTTTGGAGTTTTTCCAATTAGGTAGTATATTAAAATCTTATGCATATTAAATACATTAAACATACATATTCAAATAGTTTGCGCCTTATCTTGGCTCCTCAAAAAGAAAGCCCGTCTGTGACCGTGGCTGTTTTGGTTGAAGCCGGGTCTGCTTATGAAGATAAAAAAAACAATGGCATTTCCCATTTTTTAGAACATATGTGTTTTAAAGGAACAAAAAAGAGGCCAACTTCTATGGAAATTTCTTCTGCTCTAGAGGGGCTCGGAGCTTCTTATAATGCTTTTACTTCTCGTGATATGACTGGTTATTATGCTAAAGTTGCTTATCCTAATTTTGAAAAAATTTTGGATATTATTTCCGATATGTATTTAAATCCTCTTTTTGATGAAAAAGAAATAGAAAAAGAAAAGGGAGTAATTATTGAAGAGATTAATATGTATGAGGATCAGCCAAGGTCCAAGGCCTCTCAAAAGTTAGAAGAGGTAATGTATGGTGATCAGCCAGCTGGATGGGATGTTGCCGGATTAAAAGAAAATATTAGAAAGATAAAAAAATCAGACTTTATAGAATATAGAAACAAACACTATCATGCCTCAAAAACTATTGTTGTTATTTCTGGAAATATAAATATTCTTACTGCTAAAAAATTAGTCGGTCAATATTTTAGAGAAATATCTAAAAATAAGATTATTAAATCAATAAAAGTTAAAGAAAACCAAACTAAACCAAAGGTAATTTTAACGAACAAAAAAATAGATCAAAGTCATTTAGCGATTGGGGTTAAATCTTTTTCGGTTTCTTCTCAAAATAAATACCCTTTAATGCTTTTGGCCGATATTTTGGGCGGTGGAATGAGCTCAAGATTATTCCATAAAATAAGAGAGCAACTTGGCTTAGCTTATTATGTGGGCTCCTCCTTATCTTTATTTGTTACCCACGGTTATCTTGAAATCTATGCTGGTGTTAATAATGCCATGCTTAATAAAGCCTTAGAGGCAATTATTAAAGAAATAAAACTTATCTTAGAAAAAGGCGTTAGTGACGAAGAACTCAAAAGAGTCAAAGATCATCGCATCGGAACATTTTTACTATCTCTTGAGACTTCCAGTGACTTAGCTTTTTATTTTGCTGAACAAGAGGCAAATTTAGGTCAGATAGAAACACCAAATCAAGTTATTCAAAAAATAAAATCTGTAACCAAAGAAGATGTTCATCGTTTAGCTAAGAGAGTGTTTAATAATCATTCTATTAATCTTTCAATTGTTGGTCCTAGGCAAAAAGAAAAAGAGATTCAAAAGATATTTAGTTTATAAATTTTGTCGCGCTTTTTCTTTTTCTACTTTTGTATTATTATAAACATATGGAAAGGCGCGTTTTAGATATATCTTGGGGATCGCTTTGGAAAATCTTAACGATGGTTGTTTTTGCTATTTCCTTGTATTTAACTAGAGAGGTTTTATTGACTGTTTTTATTGCTATTGTTCTTTCTTCTGCTATCCACACTCCCGTTGCATACTTAGAAAAGAAAAAAATTCCAAGGGCACTAAGTGTTTTTGTGATTTTTATTGTTGCCGTTGCTCTTTTGGCCGTTGTTTTATATACGCTAATTCCGGTTTCTATTATTCAGCTTCAGTATTTAGTTAATCATTTCAATGAATTAAAAATTCCTCTTCTTGATCAGATTAATGCTCCTTTAGCCTCAGCCAAAATCAACCAAGGGATTGGGGGACTTATAGATTATTTCTTTTCTGGAAGCTCTGATATCGTTGGATCTATCTCTGCCATCATTGGGAATATCTTGTTTATTATTGTTTCTTTGGTTTTGACTTTTTATATGGCCATTAGTAGAGATGGAGTAGAAAGATTTATTAAAGCCGTTTTTCCATACAACCAAGAAGATTATGTTGTTGATCTTTATATTCGTACTAGAGCTAAATTATCTAAATGGCTAACTGGACAAATGATCATCAGTTTATTTGTCGGTATTCTAACATTTATTGGGTTGTCTATTTTGGGAATTGAATATGCTCTTGTTCTAGCTATTTTAGCAGCTATTTTAGAGCTTATTCCTTATGTTGGACCGATTATCGTTGGAGCGATTACTTTTTTAGTCACATTACCAAAATCTCTTTCCCTTGCTCTTTTAGCCGTTCTTTTGTTCTTTGTTATTCAACAAATAGAAAATCATGCCCTAGTTCCATTTATTATGAGTCGGGCTGTCGGTCTTGATCCAGTTATGGTTGTTATTGCTTTATTAGCCGGATCTCAATTAGGTGGACTTGTGGGTGCGGTTTTAGCTGTTCCGGCCATGATTATTATTCAAGAGTTTATAGATGATTGGACTCTTAGAAAAAGAAAGATGAGAGAAATGGTTGATTAATTTTTTGCCTCTTTACTTTTTCTCTTTGTAAAAGTATTCTTTTTTTATTCCTATGAAAGAAAAGTTTTATATTACAACTTCTTTGCCTTATGTTAACGATGTCCCTCACATCGGTTTTGCTTTAGAGATAATTCAGGCAGATGTTATTGCTCGTTATCAAAAAAGCATGGGTAATGATGTTTATTTTTTGACTGGCACAGATGAGCATGGGAGCAAAATAGTTAAAACTGCCAAAGCTAAAGAAATATCTACTAAAACCTTTGTTAATCAAAATAGTAAAAAATTTAAAAATTTAAAAAAAGTTCTCAATCTATCTTGGAATAATTTTATTAGAACAACTGATCAAAAAAATCATTGGCCAGGTGTTAAAAAAATATGGCAAGCCATGATAGAATCAGGCGATCTTTATAAACGCACATACCAAGGTCTATATTGTTCTGGTTGTGAAGCTTTTTTAACTGACAAAGATATGGAAAATGGCAAATGCATTATTCATAAGAAAGAGCCGGAACTTGTTCAGGAAGAAAACTATTTTTTCCGTCTTTCCGCTTATACTAAAGTTCTCAAAAATAAAATTAATTCAGGAGAGTTAGAAATTATTCCAGAGTCGAAGAGAAATGAAATTCTTTCTTTGATGGAAAAAGGCTTGGAAGATGTTAGTTTTTCTCGTTCTTCTAATAAATTAAAATGGGGGATACCCGTTCCAGGTGATGGAACTCAAACCTTATATGTTTGGGCTGATGCTTTAACAAATTATATCTCTGCTATTGGTTATGGAAGAGATGAAAAAGAATTTGAATATTGGTGGCCAGCGGATGTTCATGTTATTGGCAAAGATATTTTAAGATTTCATTCTGCTATTTGGCCTGCGATGCTTCTTTCAGCTAAATTGCCTTTACCCAAAAAATTATTTGTGCATGGATTTATTAATGTGGATGGACAAAAAATGTCCAAATCTATTGGAAATGTTGTTTATCCAGAAGATCTTGTTGCAAAATATAGCACTGACGCTCTTAGATATTATTTTTTGAGAGAGATATCTCCTTTTGAAGATGGAGATTATTCCGAAAATAAGTTTATAGATAGATTTAATAGTGATTTAGCTAATGGGCTTGGAAATTTTTATGCTCGCGTTTTGGGTATAGTTCAAAAAAATCAACCTGTCAAAAATGATTATAAAATGATGGACTTAGTTGTTGAACAAAAAATAAAAACCATCAACAAATCAATTGAAGATAATATGTATCTTTTCCGTCTCAATGATGCCATTGCAGATGTTTGGTCATTAATTTCTTTTGGGGATGGATATGTTAATGAAAAAAAGCCTTGGTCAAAAGAAAATCCAGAAGTTGAAAATCAAAAAACAATATATAATCTTCTAATTATTTTAAATGCTATCGGTTTTTTTCTAGCGCCATTTCTTCCAGAAACATCTAAAATAATTACCAAAAGCTTAAATATGAAAGGTAAAATAGTTAAAATAAAAAAATCTAGCAATCTTTTTCCACGCATAGAAGAAAAAATAACCCTCAAATAATTTTATGTTTACTAAGGAATGCTCTTGGTAAATATCTCTTACTTTCTACTTATTACCTTTTACTCATTACTTTAACTACTATGGATTTTAAAATTATTGATTCACATACCCATATACAGTTTCCTGAATATGATTTGGACAGACCCGATGTTATTCAGAGAGCTTTTAACAATCAAATTGGGATAATCACCGCTGGGGCTGATTTAGAGAGCTCTGTTAAGGCCGTTGATCTAGCTAATCAATATGAGAACGGAATTTGGGCAACTGTTGGTGTTCATCCCACCGAAGAATATGAAGATGATATTTTTGATAAAATATCTAAATTAGCCGACAACGATAAAGTTGTTGCTATTGGTGAGTGTGGGTTAGATTTTTATAGAGACAAAGAAAAAAAGACAAAGGGAAAACAAATAGAATTATTTGAAAAACATATTTTACTTTCAAAAAAAATAGGCAAACCTCTTGTTATTCATTGCAGAGAAGCTTTTGTTGAAGTTTTGGAAGCGTTAAATAAAAACAAAGATAATCTTTTAGGCAAACCGGGGATATTACATTTTTTTACAGGTAATTTGGACGAAGCTAAAATTCTGTTGGATTATAATTTTTCTTTTACCTTTGGTGGACTTATAACTTATAACCGAAGCTTTGATGAAGTTATAAAATTTATTCCCATTAAAAATATTTTAGTTGAAACCGATGCCCCTTTTGTTTCTCCAAAATCTCATCATGGGGAGAGAAATGAGTCATCCTATATTCTGGAAGTTGTTTCATCTATAGCCTCAATAAAAAATTTAGATGAAAAAACTGTTTTAGAGACAATCCTTTCCAACACAAAAGATATTTTTTCTTTGGATTTTAACTCTTAGGAAGTCCGACTTCCTAAGAACTTCCTAAAGAGAACACAAGAGGATTCTTTGGATTTTTAGAATTTTTTTATCCATATTATCCATTCTTTGCTAATTTGCTAATTCGGTACTTTACTCACGATCGTGAGTAAAGTACCGAATTAGCAAATAGTATTAATAATCATTTCTTGATATTAAAACGCCCCCGACAAACTTCGTCGGGGGCGATGTTCTGCTTCCTTCACAGCAGTGGGCGGTAGCGCGGAGCATCCAACGCTTCCTCATATCATCCTCCTTTCTTCTCCAAAACTACAGAGAGTTCTAGAAAGATAATAGTTTTTATTTTCTCGCTTGTCAAAATTTGAAATTATTGAGGTGCTGAAAAATATGTTGGTTTTAGATATCTAGCTAGCTGTCCGTATTCTTCTATGCCAGATGATTGTGTTTTGTATAAAACAAGCATCGTTATATAATCGCTTTCGCTAAAGTCGCTCCGGTTGAGTTTTAATCTAATTGTCCCAGGATTTGGCAACGGTCCTTTGTCAAAATCATATATATTTCTAAATAGTCCATCCAACATCGGCCCAGCACAACTTCCTGTTGGTATCACCCCTCCTAAATACAGCAAATTGCTTGTTTTTGCCCCATTTTGACACGAATTATAAACCATAGCCAGTTTATCTTTTCCATCGTTTATCTGTTCTTCGGCCGTTTTAATTAATGTTTTATCTGGTACATCAGAATTAAGATAGAATGTCACCAAGCTCAAATCTGTGCTAACGAGAGTGTTGTAGTTTGAGACATCAAACTGAACAAACGCTGTTCCATCACTACCTACACTCCAAAACAAATTAGATAATCCAAGAGGCATATTATTTACCTCTGGCATTTTTATTTTTGCTTCAGATATTTCCGAATAGTTTCCCATATCATCAATAGCTCTTAATTGAAACACATATTCATTTCCCGGAACAACTGTCACAACTTCTTTTGGAGAGGAAACTGATTTCCACTCAATGCTGGTTATGTCTTCACTAGATAAAGCCGATCTTAGTTCATATTTTATTTTATTGTCCAATGAATCGGTATCGGTGGAGTTTTCCCATCTTACATCAAATCTAGATTGAGTAGCGTTAAAATCTCCTTCTGTGCTTATTATTTTTGGCGCTGAAGGAGGCGCAGATTCTGGTTGAGAATCAAGAAAATGATATGGGATTTTATCTAACGCTATTAACTCAAAATTAGGATATCTACCATCTCCATTAGTTGCCCCATAACCTGTGTAATAAACCACTGTAATATAATCACCTGAACTAAATTGTGCGCCCTCTCCTCCGGGAACTTCTAGGAGTATATTATTATCTTCTGCATGTCTTAATGAAAGAGAATAATTATAAACTCCGCCACCATTTCCACAAAATGATGCATTGTCTGGCAATATTATTCTACTCATCCCACTGTTTGTTCCAGGCGAATCAATGCATTTATCCCCCAATATTACAAAATTTCCAACAGAATCAAATTCTAGATTTGTATAATCATTTTTGAATTCTGGTGGTTCGCCTTTATAAAATACCATTGCCTTCCAGCTTAAATATTCTTGTCTTGGATTTGGGACAAATGGATAGCCATCATATTTTATATTGATATATTTTTTCCCGTCATAATTATTTTGGAAAAAATCTATGCCAGCCACAAAACTTGGCACACTCACATCTAAAGTAGATGCATTGGACTTTTTTCCATCTTTATCAACCGCCAAAAGTGATATAGTATAACTTTTTCCGATTTCTTTTATCCTTTTGTTTATGTTTTTTTCTGTTGTTGAGGCAATAATATTTCCTTCGCTACTAATCATTTCATACCACAATCCCTCATCACTCCCTCTATAATCCATAGAGGCATCCCATTTCATATCTAAAGTCACTTTGTCTCTAGAGTAAGCCAATTCAAAGTTTTGAGGCGTTTCTGGCGCATTTCGTGGTTCAGCGAGATTTTTTGTCCCTTGTGGTTTTGGCTCAGGTCTTATAACAAAATCTTCGCCTGCATTTCTATCACATCCATTTCCGTCAAATTCTTCGGTTTCAAATGGATAAACACAATTGCCATTTTTAATAGATGTTCTTTCAATACTTTTTCCTTTCTCTGGTAAAACTGCTTTTGGTATTCCAGATAGAATTGGACTGCCATATCCAATTTCATCAACTATTCCAAGGTCCTCTAAAGAAATAATTTCTGTGCTAGTAGAAACAAGAAATATAATTCCTCCAGATGAATTTCCTGATAGAGATACAGTACTTTGATTCATATCTCCTAGAGAAGAATATTTACCTCCGTTTTTTGTTATCAAATAAAAACTTTTTCCTTCAATTTTAGATCCATCTGGAAAATTCTTTTTTGTCGGGTTTGTAAATATTTCTGCGCTTCCGCTTAGATATTGCAAAGACCAACCATCCAAAGAAACTGGAGTTTCTGTTGGATTATAAAGTTCAATAAACTCATCACTGCTATTTTCTCCTCCTACTTGTATTTCACTAATTACGATATGATCAGCATTTTTTTCATTTCCCGGTAAAAGCACTTGCTCTTTTTCATTTTCTTTTCCAGGTGTAGGGATCGCTCCTTCCCAGCCAGATTCAAATTTTTGAAGAGATCTTCCGTCTTCGTTGCCACCCATAGTTTTTGAATAAGTAAATGAATCAAGAATGACATCGCTGTTTTTAATCGTCAGTTCTTCCCCGTCGTTACTTAAAGAAAAAGAACTGTCAAAAATTTTCCCCGTCAAAGATGGAAAATCTCCCATAAAACTGCTAGTACTTTGGACCATTACTCCATATTCGCCACTACTTAAAATATTTGTTCCAGATGCTACGGCAGAAATTGTATGATTTACGCCACCCTCAAAGAATTTTAATTTTGTAATATCCACATCCTCGTTTCCATTATTGAATAATTCAATCCATTCTCTATTTCCATCGCTTCCCATCGGATTGTACATAATTTCATTTATTTTTATGTCATAGTTGTTTGGAATCGGCGTTGGAGTTGGGGTTGGGGTTGGGCTACTTCCCGGATTTGAATTTCCTGATGATTTACTTCCTCCTCCAGATGTATTCTCTTTTCTTGGTGTTCCGCCTACGATACTTGATGTGTGCCAGTTATATCCATTTAAATCCCGTTCCATCGTAGTTTTGTTATTATTATCTCCTGCTGGCCAACTTGTAGAAGCAATCACTAAATCATTCAATCCACAGCCATCATCAAACAGACGCAATTCCTCGTTTGTGTTTGAAAGTCCGCCAGAATATATCAGATCAGCTTTTTCAGTTTTAACGCTGTCATCATCTGTTCTTTCAAAAAGCAAAAATCCCTTAGACCCAATTGTTGTGTTTTTTAATTTTGATAAGTCAACAATTAAGTTCCCGCTTTTATTTGCAATTTGCCATCCATCCAAATCAACTTTTGCACTAGAAATATTTTTTATCTCTATCCATTCATCGCTGGCGCTATCTTGACTGCCCATCCAAGCGACTTCATTTATAATAATTTTGCTTCTTATTGGCGTTTCTCCAATTTTCCATTCGCATTTATTTAATGTTTTTTGTGAATCGTCTATTGTTGGTTCTTTTTGATTTTCACAAAAACTTCCCCAAAGTCCCAATTTTTTCTCTTTGGCGATACTTTCTGTCTTTTCAAATTGATCATCTAGTTTATGCTTATGCCCAAAATCAAAAGAATATACCAAGCCTTCTTCTATAAGTTTTTCATTAGCCAGAATTTCTAATCCTCCCGCGCTCAATGGTTGCACCCAGACATAAGCCAATTTTCTATCAAAATCATCAAATTCTGCTCCACTTGTTTCTAGTTTTACTTTTTTATTTAAAACCAGCTCTTTGTTTCTTTCTCGTGCTTCTTTTCCCAGACAATCATTTTTCTCTTTTTTCTCCGAAAACTCCGGCGCGTCAATTCCAAGATATCTAACAATTGTTCCATCGTCCAAAACTATCGTATCTCCATCTATCACCCTTGTGACGGTGTATATCTTGCTGATGTTTGGTGTTTTTGTTTGGGTTGGCGTGGGCTTGGGAGTGTTCGTATTTATTGGAGACTGTGTTGGAGCGGGGGACGGACTTGGGCTTTGAGATAAATTATCCAAACCTATTTCTAAATCCGCTCCGCTATCTTTTTGAAAAAGAGATGCAAAATAATCTTTAAAACTAACATAAGCTCCTTTAGTCGCATCCCACATCTGCCCGAAAAATCCCTTTTCCTCTTTCAAAAACTCAGGATCATTTTTGTATTTTTCTACATCTTTAAAAAATAGATCTATTGCTCCAGCGCTGTACGCCACAGCTTTAGGAGACAAGAGATTCCAGTA
>JAVHOK010000028.1:0-12963 GCA_036170035.1 Minisyncoccota bacterium | reverse complement strand
CTTTAGCAAGAGCGGGATATTTTCCTTTAAAAGATTTGAATACTTTGAGAAAATTTGGATCAGGATTACAAGGTCATCCTCATAGAGGATCTTTGCCTGGGGTAGAGACAACTAGTGGTCCGCTTGGAACAGGGCTTTCACAAGCAATCGGTGTAGCTCTTAGCGCTAGAATGGATAATAAAAAACATAGGGTTTATTGTTTAATGTCTGACGGAGAGCTTGAAGAAGGAAATACTTGGGAAGCGTTTATGTTTGCTGGAAAGAATAGATTAAATAATTTAACGGCAATAATAGATAGGAATAATATTCAAATTGATGGATATACTGAAGATATTATGCCGATTGAACCCTTGAGAGATAAATTAGAAGCTTTTGGATGGAATGTGATTGATGTGGATGGGCATAACATTGAAGAGTTTATTGGTTCAATTTTTGAAGCTAAGGCAGTTTATGAAAAGCCAACGGTGATTATTGCTCATACAATACCTGGGAAGGGGGTTGATTTTATGGAAAGAAAATATCAGTGGCACGGAATCTCACCCAATAAAGATCAAGCCAAAGAGGCATTAAAACAATTAAGAAGGTTAGACGGTAAAATAAAGAGTGAACATGATTAATTAGATAAGTAAGAAGAAGTATTAAGTATTAAGTAGAAAGTAGAAAATAGAATGCGAAATTACGAATTAATTATCATTTGATTTTACTCATAACAGGTGCGAATTATACAAAAAAGAGAAATAAGTAAAAAGGGGAAGTAATAGGCGATATGTAGAATGTATAAAGGATGAGAAAGTAAAAAGGGAAAAGAAGATAAAAAAGTGAGGGGAGGGAAGAAAAAAGTATTAAGTAGAAAGTAATATGTTAAATCCAGAACAAAAATTATCACATAAAATATTCTCATCATATATAGACGAAGAGCCAACCAGAGATGGATATGGTAAGGGATTGATGCAAATAGGCGTTGAGAAAAAAATTGTCGTTTTGTCGGCTGATTTAGAGGACTCTACAAGATGCTCATGGTTTAAAAAGATTTATCCAGAGAGATTTATTGAGTGTGGAGTGGCGGAACAAAATATGGCAGGAATAGCTGGTGGACTGGGGATATCTGGTAAAATTCCTTTTATAAATTCTTATGCGACTTTTTCTCCCGGGAGAAACTGGGAGCAAATTAGAACAACAATTGCGTATAATGATTCAAATGTAAAAATTGCTGGACATCATGCTGGAATTTCTGTTGGTCCCGATGGAGCGACACATCAAGCGTTAGAGGATGTGGCAATTATGAGAGTAATGCCGAATATGAAAGTGGTAGTGCCTTGTGATGCGATTGAAGCGCAAAAAGCCGTAGAGGCGATTTCAAAAATTTGGGGACCTACCTATATTCGTCTTCAAAGAGAAAAAACTCCCGTTTTTACAACTAGAGAAACGCCATTTGTTTTTGGTAAGATTCAAGTTTTGTGGTTACCCAAAAAGAAAAATATTGATGTGGTTATTTTTGGAATGGGCCCAATTTTGTATAAGGCCTTGTTGGCAGCTAAAGAACTTGAAAAAAAGAATGTGAGCGTGGTAGTCATAAATGTTTCTACAATAAAACCTTTGGACGAAAAGGTAATTATTTCATGGGCAAAAAAAGCTAAAGGAGTAGTAAGTATTGAAGAGCATAATGTTATTGGTGGTCTTGGGGGAGCGTTAGCAGAATTGTTTGCTAAAAACTTTCCTATTCATATGGAGCTTGTTGGTATTCAAGATGTTTTTGGACAATCTGGAAAACCAGAAGAACTTATTAAAAAATATCATCTGGATGTTAAAGATGTGGAGATTGCAGTGGGGAAGGTTATAAGGAGAAAGTAACAAGTAGTAGGTAATAAGTAAAAAGTAATAAGTAAGTTAAATATATAATAAAATATTTATTATATATTGCCCAATAAATATATGGGATGTTTATTTTGTGAAATAATTAAAAAGGAGAAAGTGGCTCAGATTATTTATGAAGACGATCATGTTTTGGCAATTTTAGATGTTTTTCCAAAAGCCAAGGGCCATACAATGATTTTGCCAAAAAAGCATTGTGAGAATATATTAGATTTAGAAGACGAAGAGATAAAACCAGTTTTTGAGGCGGTGAAAAAAGTGACTGGTTTATTGAGGGAAAAGTTGGGATGTGCAGGCTTTACAATTGGAATTAACCATGGTAAAGTCAGTCAACAGGTGATTGATCATCTTCACATTCACATTATTCCTAGGTGGATAGGTGATGGAGGGGGGTCAATACATAGTGTGGTCAATAATCCTCCAAAAGAATCACTAGAGGAGATAAAAAATTTAATTATATAAACTGGTCGCTAATTTACTACTTTATTCAATGATTGAAATTAAGAAAAAAGAAGGAGAATCATCAAATGCGTTTCTTTATAGATTTACCAAAAAGATTCAACAATCCGGAATAATCAAAGAAGCAAAAAAGAAGAGATTTTCTTCAAGAAAAGAGAACAAAAGAGCTATTAAGGATTCGGCTATGTATAGAAGTGAGAAAAAAATAGCTTTGGAGCAACAGAGAAAATTAGGAAAGTTTTAATCAAAAAAGACCAGATAAAAATGGTCTTTTTTGATTAAAATTGAAATTTTTATTATAATTTTATTATTAATATATATAAAATAATTTAAATATGATTATTGAACAACTTAATGCAAAGTTAAAAGAAGGTATGATTGCTAAAGATCAAGAGAAAACAATTATGATTAGAATGATTCTTTCGGCGATTCACAATAGAGAAATAGAAATAAAAGGAAAGGGAGAAAATATGAAAGAAGAGGATGTTTTAGATGTATTAAAAAAAGAACTAAAAAAAAGAAAAGAGTCAGCGGATATTTTTGGTAAGGCCGGGAGACAAGAGATGGCGGAAAAAGAATTAAGAGAAGCGGAGTTTGTAAGTTCTTTTTTGCCAGTACAACTTTCCGAGGATGAAATTGGAAAAATTGTTGATGAAGTTTTAAAAGATTTTTCAAATCCAACTCAAAAAGATTTTGGGATAATTATGAAAGCGGTGATGTCAAAAACTGATGGTAAGGCAGATGGATCGGCGGTGTCGGGAATGATAAAAGAAAAAATTCAGTAATAAGAAGTAGAAGGTAAAAAAGGAGAAGAAGTAAAAAGTAGTAAGTAGAAAGTAAAGAGTGACTAAACTATGACGAATTGAGGGTGAGATTCCTGCCTACCGGCAGCCTGCCTGTCGGCAGACAGGGCAGGCTTCGCTTCGTTCCATCTAAAGGATGGCAGGTAGAATGACACAAGAGACAGACGGGCAGGATGATAAAAAAATATGAATTTATGAATAAAATTATTTTGTATTCAAATTATAAAAAATATGAAAAAGAATTTTCAAAAGTTAAGGGAAATGTTTTGAAAACTTTAAAAATTCTTAAAAAAGATAATTTTAAGGCAGAAATATTTTTTGTATTGGAAAAAGAAATCCGTAATTTGAATAAACAATATAGAAAAAAGGATAAAGCCACAAATGTTTTGAGTTTTGAAAATGTGCCGTATTTTGTTGAACCTAAGGGAAAACAGAAATTATTGGGGGAGATATATCTTTGTCCTGAATATATAAATAAAAAAAGTGAAAACATAAGTGCTTTGGCTGTTCATGGGCTCTTGCATTTACTTGGTTTTGACCATATTAAGAGAGAAGAGAGGCTGATTATGGAGGCAAAAGAAGAAGAGTTGTTTACTAAACTGAAAATTAGCTTTTTTGTATAGAGAGGGGGGTTGCCTTGATGGTAATTTTAAATTAAAATGTATCCATAAACATTTATTTTTGATACGAAATTAAAATCCTATGTCTGGAACATATATAACGGCGATTGATCTTGGATCATCTCACATTAAGACTGTTGTTGCTGAAATAAAAAAAGATGGCACGGTTGTGCTACTTAAAGCATTTAAAAAACAATCAGGTGGAATAAAAAGAGGAGAGATAGTTGATCCAGAAGAAACATTTAAATATCTTTTTGATGCTTATAGTGAAGTCAGGCATTTTGATAAAAAATGTTTGGAAAATATTTATTTTGGAATATCGGGATCAAAGAGTAGAATAATTCTTTCTAGGGCGGGTGTAGTTATAGCTAGACCAAATTCTGAAATTCTTAGTGAGGACATGGATAGAGTTTTGAAAGATTCTAGAGCAATTAATCTTCCACCCGGATGGCAAATCATAAATTCTTTTCCAAGAGAGTTTGTAGTTGATGGGATAGAGGTTGATGAATCAAGCGTGGAAGGACTTTCTGGGAAAAAACTTGAAGCTAATGTTATTCATGTAGCAATGTTTTCTGCTATTTATAATAATTTTATTAAATTAAAAAGATTAGTTTTAAAAAAAGAAGAGCAAGGAGCAATTTATTTTGTTCCATTAGCATCAGAGAGATCTATTTTAACAAAGAAACAAAGAGATCTTGGAGTTTTAATGGTTGATATTGGTCAAGATACAACTGGAGTAGTTGTCTATCAAGAAGGAAAACTTTTAACAGCAAAAGTTCTTCCGTTTGGATCTGGAAATGTTACAACAGATATCGCGATTGGTCTAAGATGTACAATGGAAACAGCTGAGGCACTTAAAATATCTTTGGGATGTGCTAACTCAAAAGATGTTTCTAATAAAGATAAAGTCGATCTTTCCCAATATGAAGAAGAGTTAACAGCTCAAGTTCAAAAGAAATTCATCGCTGAAATTATTGAATCTAGGATAAAAGAAATTTTTACTCAAGTTAATGAAGAGCTTAAGATAATTGGAAAAGCAGGTAAGCTTCCTTCGGGAGTTGTGATTACTGGAGGAGGATCAAAACTGTCTGGAATATGTGATTTGGCGCGTCAGGAATTGAGAATGGCATCTTCTCTAGGATTTCCTATTCAGGCTCAGTTTGAGGCTTCTAATGCCCAAGTAGCTGATGCTGTGGATGATCCAGAAATGACGGTGGCTTGTGGTTTGGTTCTTCAATATTATGATATGATAATGAAAAAATGTGCTAATATGGGTTCATCTTATGGATGGAAGGAACCATGGTATAAAAGCTTATTTAAAATTTTTATAAAAAATTCATAATTTTATTGCTACAAAAGTAGCCGTTTATTTAGAGAAAAGGTATGGGAAAAAAGAATAATAAAAAAACAAAAAAAGAGGCAAAAAAAACAACTACTAAAGTGGTTACTCTTTTACCTAAAAAGAAACTAACTCAGAAAGAAAAAGTCATGGGTGTGGCTAAAATTAAAGTTGTGGGAGTGGGGGGAGGTGGTGGAAATGCAGTTTCTCGTATGTATGATTATTTTCCAAGAGGAGTTGATTTGATCGCTATAAATACAGATGCACAAGATTTAGAGTTTTGTCAGGCGAGGAAAAAAATTCACATTGGAAAACAAACAACAAAAGGCTTGGGTGCAGGAATGAATCCAGAGATGGGAAGATTAGCAGCAGAAGAAAGCAGAGAAGAAATTGCAACGGCTTTGTCGGGAGCGGATTTGGTTTTTTTGACAGCAGGGTTTGGAGGAGGAACTGGAAGTGGGGCAACATCGGTGGTAGCGGAGATCTGTCAGGAACTTGGAATTTTGACATGTGCAATTGTAACAAAACCATTTTCTTTTGAAGGTACGCAAAGAAAACATATTGCTGAGGAAGCATTGGTAAAATTAAAAGATAGAGTGGACACTTTTATTACAATTTCAAATGACAGAATTTTTTCTATTATTGACAAAGAGACTTCTTTAAACAAAGCATTTGAAGCTATTGATGAGGTTTTAAAAAATGCAGTTTTAGGAATTTCAGAACTAATTATGTCTCCCGGAATTATCAATGTTGATTTTGCAGATATTAAAACTATTATTCAGGGATCGGGATCGTCCATTATTGGAGTGGGTATAGCAGGAGGAAAAGAGAGAGCGACGCTAGCAGCTAATTTGGCATTAAGTTCTCCTTTGTTAGAAACTTCAATTGATGGAGCAAAAGGTGTTTTGTTTAGTGTTTCTGGATTAAAAGATATTAAGATGAATGAAATTAATGAGGTGGCAAAATTAGTTTCTGAACATGTTGATCCGGGGGCAAAAATTATATTTGGAACTTATTATGACAGAAAATTGAACAAGGGAAGTCTTAAGGTAACTTTGATAGCGACTGGCTTTGGATCAAGTTTTGGAAGAAATTCACAGCTATTTGGAGATTATGAGGGTCATTCACAGAGATCTTCAAGTATGTTTGAAGTAGAGGATGACTTTAAAGAGAGTAATAAACAGTCAGTATTTAGAGAAGTTGAAGATTTACAGGACTGCGTGGTTAAAGATTCAAAAAAATCAGAAATAATTGATGTAGAGGTAGAAGAATTAGTTGATGATAGTGTCTGGGATATCCCGTCTTTCTTGAGAAAAAAAGGTAAAAAAAAGTAGAAAAAAGTTATCCACAGATGTTCTTTGAAGAATAGGTTATAATGTTAAATCATCGCTCTTGAGAGTATGTATTTATGGGTGATGATTTTGAAAGTTGGTAGTTTTTAATTTATTTAGTTCCGACTGATATTTTGGAACCTTAGTATTCCAGTGTCGCCTGGAGTCAACAAATCTAAAAGTAAAAAAGCAATTATGTTCAAATACATTCTCAAAAGAAATGGAGCAAAAGTTTCTTTTGATCCAGAAAAAATCACAAATGCTGTTTTTAAATCAGCGTCAGCTGTTGGCAGTCCTGATTGGAAAAAAGCAGAAGAAATATCAAAGATGATTTTGGATCAGATGGAAGCAAAATTTAAAAAAAACCACGCTCCAACCGTTGAGGAGGTACAAGATTTAGTTGAAAAGGTTTTAATTGAAAACGGAATGGCAAAAGTTGCCAAAGCTTATATTCTTTATCGTCAACATAGAGCTGAGCTTAGAAAAGAAAAGGCGCAGATTCTTAATAAAGAAGAAATTGATGAGGTAGATAAAAATTTTGATACTAATGCCTTAAGAGTTTTAGTCTCTAGATATCTAAGAAAAAGTGATCAAGGAGAAATAATTGAATCCCCTAAAGAATTATTTATTAGAGTGGCAACGCATGCAACAATTCCATCTTTTTTGTACGATGCAAAAGTTTTTAAAAAAGCAGGCAAAAAAAATCTTGGATATACAGGAGATGTTTTTGATCCAAAAAAGTTTGAAGGGAAACTAGCAATTGGAAAATATATTTTAAATGAAAATCATCTTAAAGCAGTCAAGAGATTATTTGATAGGTTCGCTAAAAATGGACAGATGAAAATTTCTTGGAGTGATCTTATCGTAATGATTAAAAGAGGGCACTTGGATAAATACGAGAAAGAAATTCAAGATTATTATGATTTAATGGTATCTCGCAAGTTTATGCCAAATACTCCGGCAATTGCTAATTTCGGAAATTCTTTGGCGATGGGATCAGCTTGTTTTGTTTTGGATGTAGAAGATGATGTTAGCGCAATAATGGATACGCTAAAAAGCGCTTCTATTATCTTTAAATCGGGAGGAGGAGTGGGATATAATTTTTCTAAATTAAGGCCAGAGGGAGATTTTGTAAAAAGTACCGGAGGAGTAGCTTCTGGGCCATTAAGTTTTATGTCTATGTTTGATAATATGACTGATGTTATTAAACAGGGAGGAATTAGAAGAGGGGCTAATATGGGAATTATGAACTCTAATCATCCCGATATTGTAAAATTTATTAAAGCCAAAGAAGGAAATAAAGGTTTGAGAAATTTTAATATCAGCGTACTTTTGATGGATGATTTTTGGAAATATTATGAAAAAAAAGAGCCTTATCCTCTTGTAAATCCTAGAACTAAAAAAATAACTGCTTATGTGGACGCAAGACAGCTTTTTGATATGATTGCTTATCAGGCATGGGAATCGGCTGAGCCGGGAGTCATTTTCTATGACAAAGTAAATGAATTTAATCCATTTTTTGATTATCTAGGACCGATTGTGACAACCAATCCGTGTGGAGAAGTTTTGCTTTATCCAAATGAATCGTGTAATTTAGGATCTATTAATGTTTGGGCTTTTGTAAAAAAAAGAAACGGAAATGCTCCGTCAATGGATTGGGAAGGATTAGAAAAAGCTGTGAGGTTAGCATCAAGATTTTTGGATAATGTTGTAGATGTTAATTTGTATCCACTTCAATCTATTGAGGACATGGCGCTTTATACAAGAAAGACTGGTCTTGGAATTATGGGTGTGGCTGATTTATTGTATGAACTTGAATTGGGATATAATTCAAAATCAGGATTGGATTTTATGAGTAAGTTAATGGAATTTGTAAATTATTATTCCAAAATTGTTTCTGTGGACATGGCAAAATCCCGAGGAGTATTACCATCTTATAATCAATCTTTTTATAAAGATGGGAAACTTCCATTTTCTGGTTTTCAAGATAAAAAAAGTTGGAATTTCAAATGGGATGAACTTTCTAAAGATATAAAGAAATTTGGAATTAGAAATGGATATACGACGGTTATTGCTCCAACAGGATCTATCTCTATGTTGGCTGGATGTTCTTCGGGAATTGAACCAGTGTTTAGTTTAGTTTTTGAAAAACATATTACTGTAGGAAATTTCTATTATGTTGATCCAGTTTTTGAAGATGTAATGCATAGAGAAGGTTTGATGGATGATGATTTAATTAAGGATGTGGCTAATCACAAAGGAACGGTTATGGGGCTTTCTTATATTCCCGAAAAAATGAAAAAGATTTATGTAACAGCTCAAGATATTACTCCTAAGGATCATATTTATGCTTTAGCAGCTTTTCAAAAATGGACAGACTCATCAATTTCTAAAACAAATAATCTTCCAGCGGATGCAACAATTGATGATGTTAAAGAAACTTATCTTTTAGCCTATAAATTGGGATGTAAAGATGTAACTGTTTATAGAGATGGATCTTTAGTTAGCCAAGTGCTTGTTTCCGGAAAATCCGATAGCAAAAAAGATAAAGGCAAGAAAAAAGAAGAAGACAGCTTGGTTTCATTAAAAGATGAAAAAGCCAAGGGCTTGGCTGTATATAAAGAGTCCGGATCAAACTCATCAGATGACAGTAGTTTGGGGTTGTCGCCAGCATTAACATCAGCAAGTGGAGACGCTAACCCAAAAGTTGAAGAGGATGGGATTGAATTTAATGGGCAAGTAAAATGTAAGTTGTGCAACTCGTAGTTTGACTTACGACTAACTACTGACGACCAACAACAGAAATAAGAATCCAAAAAACACTTCAAAAAGTTTGGGGTGTTTTTTGATTGGGATTAAATAATTGTTAAGCTCTTGACTTTAGAGGGATTTTTGATAGGATACCTTTTAGTACTTACCGCAGGGTCTTGGGTAATAGATCGCTTGTTGTTGTCATATTGAGGACTTAAAAACCATTGAGCGTCAGTGGGTAATCGCTCAAAAAGTTTATAAAAGCCCTGGTCGGCATTCTAGCTAGATGTCTTGACCAAAATAATGGTTTTATCTCAATCTCTGACAGATAACAAGTGATTTTTCAAGACCTTGCGACCATCCAGCTTCAAGACGTCCATCGTGGGCGTCTTTTTTTGTAAGTATAATTCTAATATGTATAATGTGAAATTAGCAAAATAATTATGCAAATGATGCGGATGGAAGAAAGGGTATAAAATGGGAGAATAAATTTGATTTATTAGGATAATAATATTTGTTAATAATTAGATATAGATTTCTGCCTATTGGTAGGCGGAATGACAAAGAGAGAGTGATTAGGGGGAATTCTGGTGGATTTAGGGATAAAATTGTATAATGAGAGTATATGTTTGATGTAATTACAATCGGTTCTGTATCTGTTGATAATTTTATAAAGTCGGATTTTTTAAAAACTGTAACAGATCCAGAACATTTAAAAAAAATTGGTTTTAGAACGGGGAAAGCCCAGTGTTTTTCTTTTGGATCAAAAATTGAAATTGAAGAACCAATAGTTACAATTGGTGGAGGAGCTTATAATGCTGGGGTAGAATTTTCAAGATGTGGTTTTTCTGTGGGAACTTTATTTAATATTGGAAATGACCAAGGGGGTGAGATGATTTTAGATAGTCTTAAAAAAGAAAAAATAAAGCCGATTTTTATAATGGATAAAAATAAACAAACTGGGAAATCTTTTATTTTACTTTCAAAAAGCGGAGAGAGAACAATTTTGGTTTTTAGGGGTTGTTCAGGAAAAATAGAAAAAAAAGACATTCCTTTTTCAAAGTTAAAAACAAAATGGGCATATATTGTTTCAGGGGATATGTCTTTGGAAACGCTTTTGTTTTTGTTTGAATTTTTGAAAAAAAATAAAATTAGTATTGCTTTAGCGCCGTCAAAGGGTTTGATTGAGTTGGGTTTTGAAAAAATAAAACCTCTTATTAATATGTCTCGAGTAGTGATGTTAAATAGAGAAGAGGCATCTTATTTAACTAATGTTTCTTATTCAGACAAGGAACAGATTTTTTCAAAATTAGATAAAGAAGTTGATGGTATAGTAGTAATGACTGATGGAAGTAGGGGTTCTTATATTTCCGATGGACAAACTATTTTTAGCGCAAGAAACTATAAAGAAAAAGAATTAGTGGATAGAACAGGAGCAGGAGATGCTTTTGGTAGTGGGTTTGTGGCGGGGCTTATTATTAGAAAAGATTTTTCTAGAGAGTCTATTGCTTATGCGATTAAATTGGCCAATGCCAATGCGACAAGCGTGATAGAAAAAGTGGGATCAGCTGTAAACGCTGTGACTAAAAAAGAATTTGAGAATGAGGTCAGGTGGAAAAATTTGGAAATTAAGATGAAAAAGATAAGTAAAAAGTAATAAGTAGTAGGTAATGGGTAAAAAGTGATAAGTAAAAAAAGAGAAAGGAAAGGAATGGAAAGTAAAAAATTATTTTATTAAAATGGAACCATACGAAAAAATTGCAAAAATACTTAGGGTTGATAAACATAATCTTAAAAAAATTGAGGAGAATTTTAATAAATTAACGGGAAAGTCTGGTGTTTTTGATAAAATATATAAAGAGAATGGTGACCTAATGATAGATAGATTAAATCGTCTTGGATTAAATATTAATTCCAAAGCCAATGAAATATTTGAGGTCTTAATTGCTAAAATAGATAAAGATGATAAACAGCTTTCTAAATCATTGGGAAATCCATGTCATTATCAAAAAGAGGGATGTATAAAAATTATTGGAGAGGTAAATAATTTTATTAAAGACAAAAAAGGACTATTTTTAAAAAAGGGAAAATTTATTGAACTGCTTAATGAAAATCCACCCACTAAAATTTTACAGGCGCTTGGATATGAAAATGTTTCTTTGATGATGATAAAAGAAGATTGGCGACAAGTAGCTTCGGCGCTCAGGTTTTTTGAAGGAATGAGTTGGATGAATGAAATTTTTTTGCCAAACTATAAAAAATTAAATAAAAAAGATTTTGAATATAGAGACTTAGAAATTATTGTTTTGGATGAAAAATGGCAAGAGCTGGCCAAAAAATTTGTTGAGAAAAAATATCACAATATAAGTCACTTAAAAGAATTGGGAATAATTTTTGTAATTCCAATTTTGTTAAATATTCCGGGAGAATTAATTAGATCTTTGGCTTTGATTTTTCATTATTATAACGAGGTGAGATTTTATTCTTCACTTTTTGAATTTTTCTTGGAAAAAGAAAATTTTTCGGATAATTTAATTTCTTTGTTAAGAGGAGATGTGATTGAAGAAAGAAGTGAAAAAAAAGATGGAGATTGGCTGATTGTGCAGAGATATTTAGCTAAAGACGATGAGAATGATTGGCGTCTTTTTGAACCGCATATTAATCCCGAGGCGCTTCATTGGGAAAAAGCAGAAAGAATGTTTGTTGATTTTGCAAAATCATTTGATGGATTAAAAGAAGAATTTGAATTTTGGGCAGGATTAAATTGGGTGGGGGAATATTTTAAAACAGAAACAGGGGTAGATATCTTGGTTAGTTTTAATTTAATAGATACATCTATGTCTTTGGTAAAAAGTAAAGAGATGGTAAAATATCTGTATCATCATCAAGAGTCGTTATGGAATAAAATATATTGTGAATATTTTAGTGAAGAAATTATGGAAAAAAACATTGTAGAAAATATAATAAAAAGATCAATTAGTTTTAGTTAATATAAATATGAATTTAAAAGAAATTATTTTGGAGGCAAGAGGTAGAAATGTGGCGATTGGACATTTTAATGTTTCAGATATTGCTGGTTTAAAGGCGGTTTTTAATGTTGCTAGAGAGATGAATTTGCCAGTGATGATCGGTGTTTCTGAAGGAGAAAGAGATTTTATTGGAGTAAAGCAAATAGCTGTTTTAGTTAAAAGCTTAAGAGAGGAATATAATTTTCCGATATTTTTAAATGCTGATCATACTCATTCAATTGAAAGAATAAAAGAGGCATTGGATGCCGGATTTGATGAAGTGTTATTTGATGCTGGAAAAGAAAACTTAGAACAAAATATTGCTCTAACAAAAGAAGTAGTAAATATGGTGAGAGAATTTAATGCTGTTAGAGGAACAAATGTTTTAGTGGAGGGAGAGCTAGGTTATATTGGAGGTGGGTCTGTAATTTTGGATAGAATTCCAGAAGGAGTTTCTATTAAACCGGAAGATTTAACAAAGCCAGAAGATGCTAGAAGATTTGTAGAGGAAACCGGAGTTGATTTACTTGCTCCTGCAGTTGGAAATATTCATGGAATGTTTGAACATGTTTCTGATCCAAATTTGGATATAAATAGAGTGGCAATGATATATCAAGCAGTTGGGATTCCTTTGGTTTTGCATGGAGCTTCGGGGAATACGGCTAGTGATATTCAGCAATCAATTGATGCAGGAGTGGGGGTGGTTCATATTAATACAGAGATAAGAGCAGCTTGGAAGAGAGGAATAGATATGGCGATGCTCTCTAGACCAAAAGAAAT
>JAVHOK010000027.1:5040-13263 GCA_036170035.1 Minisyncoccota bacterium | reverse complement strand
AACTGGCTCAACTACGCCGGTTCGATCAAACTCACCATAAATCACCACAAGTCACTTTGTTCGCTCAGGATAAATAAGTAGAGAGTAGAAAGTTTGTAAAGTTATAAGGTTTATAAAACTTTATTAAAGAGAGTCCTTGGAGAAAAGCTAATTCGGTACTTTACTCACGATCGTGAGTAAAGTACCGAATTAGCTTAAACAAAAAACTACCTCAAGAATACTCAAGGGGTAGTTTTTTGTTATGATTTTGAGTGAGGGCGAACCAGCGAAGTCAAATAGTTAGTTAATACTTTTTACTTCTGTCTTAAAACCAACATAAAATCAGAAACATTAAAAGATTTTTTATCTACTAATAAATAATCTCCTACTATATAGAAGAAAGAATACGAATCACAGTTTTTGAGAAAAGCGCCCGGATTAAGATTTAATTTTTTTGATTTTTCCACTGTTAAAGAATCAACAATCGCTCCGGCAAAGGGAGTATTGTCAAAAGAATCAGAAGCAAAACTTGAAATTAAAACATTATCTTTTATTTTCCCCTTAGCTATTTGTGAAAGACACGAATGTTGATTTCTTCCCCCAATACCCGAACCAGAAATATTAACAGTTGTTTCTCCCGCCATAATCAAACATTCCCCTTTTTTTATTTTAGAAAGTGGTTTGTTAAAGACATTTAAAGCATTGTCTTGGACTGCTAAATCAATGATAGAAGTTTTGTATCCCAAAGAGGTGGCGGTTTTTTTCATAGCCGTAGTACCATCTTCGTTACAAGCTAAGAGAAAGTACTTTGAATTTTTAAAATATTTTTTTTCTTTTGGAGTTTCTAGCAAATCTTTAATCAACTTTGATCTAGCGGGCGATTTACCTAAATATTTTTTAATAATTTTTTTTGCATCTTTACTTGTTGTTTTATCATAAATTGTTGGACCAGAAGCAATAATGGACAAATCGTTTCCACAAACATCAGAAACAATTAATGATACCTGATGAGCAGGATAAGCGATTTTTGCTAAACCACCACCTTTGATATTAGAGAGGTGCTTCCTAACAATATTTAACTCGGATATTTTAATCCCTTTTTGTGTAAGCAGATCAAAAATATCCTTTGAATTATTTAGTTCTTCCTCTGGCCCACACAAAAGAGATGATCCTCCTCCACCAACAAAAAAGATAACCAAATCTTTCTCATCGGCATTTTTTAAAATAGAAATAATTTTTTGTGTCGCTCTTACATTGTCTAAAGATGGTTTAGGATGAGAACCCCAAAGAACTTTAATTTTTTTATTTGGTTTTTGGAGATGAATAGAGTTTTTTACATCTAGAGCAATTGCCGTGGAGATACGAGAGCCAATAATATCAGTAACTTTAGAAACAACTTGAGATGACCCCTTTCCAAAACCAACGAGAAATACTTTTTTATAATTATCCAAATTGATTATTTTCTTAGAAGATGAGTCAGAAATGCAAAGTTTATTTTTGCCTATTAATTTCACTCTTTCTTGAACTAATTTTTCTATATTTAAAACATCATATGCACTTTGAATAATTTTAAGCGCATCTTTTCGAATGGGACTTGTTGATATTTTTTTGTAATTCCTTATTGTCATATTTTTCTTATACCTATCCAAATTTTATGAGCGTCAATTTTTGTTTCTAACTCTAAATCAAATTTACTAGTTTTTGAAAAATCAATTCTTTTAGCGCTAATTTCTTTTTGAAGATTTTTAATATCTTGAGAAATAATATTTTTAAAGTCCATAGAACAATCTATATTAACCATAATATCATCTTTAGGGATAAGATTGGATGTCTGGCGAAGATCTTGAATAACACGCATAAACTCTCTGATTGTCCCTTCCATTTTTAACTCAGGGGTGATATTTATATCCAAAACAAAACTTTCTTCAAGTTTGTCATTAAAAATAATTTCCTTAACATTAACTTCTTTTTTAAGAATCTCTAAAATATCTAAAAATTTTTTAGTTTTTAGTTTTGTGTTTTTGAGAGTTAAAGAAAGAAGTGGTTGTCTGACTTTGATCTGAACCTCAGCCCTTTTTGCTAAAACCAATGACGAAATATCTCTTACTTCTTGCATAGCCAATTCAAGACCGGCATCAATATTATCCTTATCAATCTCTGGCCAATTTTCTAAATGAACAGAATCTTTTGATTGGAATTTATAAGATTTTTTAATTGACTGATAAAGACTTTCTGAAAAAAATGGAACAAAAGGAGCGATAATAATGGAAAGTTGGTAAAGAGTAAAAGCAAGTGTCTCGGAAATGTTTTTGTAATCTTTTCCACCAGATTTGGAATCTTCTGGTTTTTGAAGACGGCGGCGGGAGCGTCTGATATACCAACGAGAAAGATCATCAACAAATTCTTCTATTTTTCTGCAAGACAAAACAATATTATAAGCATCCATACTATTTTTAACCTCATAAGATAATCTAGAAAGTCGGGAAATAATCCAGCGATCGAGAATATCTTTTGATTTAGAAGGGCTACTAATATCTAATTTGTCTTTCCCGTACATTTGTAAAAATACAAAAGAATTGTAAATCGTCATTAAAAATCTTCTAGTAACTTTTTTCACCTCTTCTTCGTCAAAGTTTTTTGATTCTCCGGGATCATTTAATGTATAAAAATACCATCTAATCGGATCAACTCCATATTTATTAATAACAGACCAAGGATCAATAACATTATCTTTTGATTTAGACATCTTCTGTCCAAATTTATCCATAACAAGCCCAAGAGACATAACATTTTTATAAGGCGCTTTTTGAGTAAGCATAACCGAGATAACCATTAAGGTATAAAACCATCCCCTAGTTTGATCTATTCCTTCACAGATAAAATCTGCCGGAAATGAGTTTGGAACTTTTTTAGGATTATTATTTTGATCAGAGAATGGAAAATGATCTTGCGCATAAGGCATTGCCCCTGAATCAAACCAAACATCCATAACATCGGCAATTCTTCTAGTGGTTTTCCCGCATTTTTCACATTTAATTTCTATTCTATCAACAAATGGCCTATGAATATCAATATTGCCAAAATCGTTTGTAGGATAATTATCAAAATAAATTTCTCGCCAAGTACCTACATTTATATAAGAAATTGATATGGCCTCTTTTGAAGAAAGATGTTTTACAGCCGACTCCAACATCCAAAGGGGATCACCGTGTCCAACAATAATAATATTTTCACCATTATGACGCGAATCAATTTCTTGAATAAAATTATAGACTCTTTTTCTGACATCATTTAATGACTCTCCATTTTCTGGTGGATGATCAAACCTTTCTTTTATATGAGAAAATGATTTACGAAATTCTAAAATGTTTTTATGATTCCAGATACCACAATCTATTTCTTTAAGACGATCATCAAAAACAACTTTAGCATCAATATGTTTTTGTAAAATAGAAACAACTTCTTTAATTCTAGAATAGGGAGAAGCATAAATAACAGAGATTTTCTTTTTGGTTAATTCTTTGGCTGATTTTTCTATTTGTTTAATACCTTTTGGCGTCATACGCGAGACAAACCTTCCTGTCTCTTTTCCAGAACCAATCCAACCTTCCAAAATTGATGTCGTTTCTCCATGTCTAATAATAAAATATTTATTTTTGTGTGCTCTTTTTTTATTAAGATCTTCCAAAGAACTAATAATATTATTTTCTCCACATTCTTTACATTGCCAAATCGGCATAGGTGTTCCCCAATAACGCTGACGAGAAATAGCCCAATCTTTAGCTTGCGAAAGCCACTCTCCAAAGCGTCCATCTTTTATGTGAGCCGGAATCCAATTAACACTGCTGTTGGCATCTAATAACTCTTTCCGAATTTTTGAAACTTCAAAAAACCACGATTTTCTAGCGAGATATAAAAGAGGAGTGGAACAACGCCAACAAAATGGATATTCATGCTCAATTTTTTCTAAATGAAAAATTAGATTCCTTTTATTAAGATCTTCAATAATAATATTGTCCGCCTCTTTAACAAAAAGATTCTCTCCAATAAAACCTTTTTTTATTGTTCCATCTAAATTAACAGTTTCTGGAATTTGATAATTGGATAAATTATTTTGGTTTTTAAAAATAAGATCAAAATCATCTTCCCCAAAAGTTGGAGCAATATGAACAAGCCCCGTTCCTTCTTGATCAGAAACAAAGTCTGCCCCGATTACAGAATACATTTTTATTGGTAAAGATATTTTGTGAGGATATTTAAATAATGGCTCATATTCTAAACCAATTAATTTATTTCCAGAAACTGTTTCTACAACTTGAGAAACGCCTTCTTTGAGAAATTTCTCTGGTAAGAAAAGTGCCCAAAAATATTCATCTTTAATTTTGAATTTTTTATATTGAGCATCTTTTAAAACCGCGACGGCTATGTTGGCTGATAAAGTCCATGGAGTAGTTGTCCAGACAAGAAGATATTCGTTTTTTTTGTTTTTAATTTGAAATTTTATATACAGAGACGGATCACTGACATTTTTATAGGCCCCGGGTTGAGCTAATTCATGTGAAGCTAAACCAGTCTGACATCTTGGGCAATATGGAGTAACTTTATAAAATTCCTTAAGAAATCCGTTTTTACTCAACTGACCAAAAACCCACCACAAACTTTCTATATAATCAGGCGCATAAGTGATATAGGGATTTTTCATATCCAACCAATATCCGATTCTTTCTGTAATTTTTTCCCATTCATCTTTGTATTTCCAAACAATTTCAAGAGCTTTTTGATTAAATTCTTTAATTCCATATTTTTCAATCTCTTTTTTGGATTTTATTCCAAGAGATTTTTCGGTTTCTATTTCAACTGGAAGACCATGAGTGTCCCAACCGGCTTTTCTTGGAACCAAAAATCCATTCATAGTCGCATAACGAGCAAAAACATCTTTAAAAACTCTAGACAAAATATGATGGATACCGGGGCGGCCATTAGCCGAAGGAGGACCTTCCCAAAAATTATACTGCTTGGATTTGTGTCCCTTTTTTGGTTTTAGAGTCTTTTTAAAGATGTTTTTCTCTTTCCAAAGTTTGAGAACTTTTTCTTCTAATTCTTGCTGGTTAAAGGATTTAAGGTTTCTTAACATATAATAATCTTATCATTTTTTTAAAGAAAATTGTATGCTGATAAAAATTTTTTGATTTTATTTGGTTTTAATAATAATATAAGAGAGTGCTATATTATAAGACATAAAGAGATGGACTATACAAACAATAAAAAAGCTTTTTTCAACTACAAAATAGAGGAAAAAATAACCGCTGGAATAGAACTGCGGGGCTTTGAAGTAAAATCCATAAGGAAAGGGAGTGCTAATTTAGCTGGATCTTATGTAAAGATATATGATAATGAAGCATGGTTGGTTAATTGTTCTATCCCTCCTTTTCAAGAGAAAAACACTCCTTTGCCTTATGATAAAGAAAGATCAAGAAAATTATTACTAAAAAGAGATGAAATAAAAAGGTTATTGGGTAAATTACAAGAAAAAGGGTTGACACTGGTACCAATAAAGTTGTATAATATAAGAGGAAAAATAAAAATAGAACTTGGCCTAGGAAAAGCCAAAAAAGACAAAGACAAAAGAGAAACGATAAAAAAGAGAGATATTCAAAAATCTATGCGAAGAGGACTGGAGTAAATAAAGAGGTAAAAGGTAATAAGTAGAAAGTATAAAGTAATTATTCTACATAAAGTAAAAATTTTTCCAAAATTAATTGGGGATGCTGGGCCTTTGACAGAGTACGCACTTTAAAAAATGCATGTCGAGAGTTTGCCTCGTAAAACAAACAAAAAATACAACTGCCAACAAAAATTTGGCTCTTGCCTACGCATAAGAACAATCGCCTTAGGGTTATTGTCTAGCATAGACCATCGGTCCCTGACGCCTTATAGGGAATTTACCGGTGTTATATATAGGGCTTAACGAATAGAGAACTATCTTTTATATCTAATCGCGACACAAAGAAAGAAACATCGTTTGATTTTTCAAACTAAACATGTAGAAGTTTTTGAAGAAATACTTTGGACGCGGGTTCGACTCCCGCCATCTCCACAAGCTAAAAACAATCCGCCTTAAGAGGCGGATTGTTTTATATATTATTAAACTACTCCCATTTAAAACCTCTACCAAAATGACCCCAAGTACAAGTGTCACTATATTTTACATCATCTAACTTTAGATACTTGCGTATTCCTCCTGGTGTTAAATCATAATCGGATATTTCAATCTCTTCTCCATCTATAATCGCTACGGCCATAACTGGTTCATTCTTACCTATTGCATAGGCGAGTTTTGTATATACTTCTTTAGCGCTGTGTTTTTTGAGTATGTCTACGGCTATCTTGCGAGCCATGTAAGCCCCGGATCTATCTACTTTTGTATAATCTTTACCAGAAAATGATCCTCCTCCAATTGTGATTTCTGGACCATAATTATCCACTATAAGCTTCCTTCCTGAAAGTCCAGTATCTGCATCAAAGCCCCCCTGATTCCACTCTCCCGCTGGATTAATAAGATATTCTTCGGCCTCAATTATTGTTTTTACCAAACTCAAAAGTTTATCATTTTTTGTATTACAAAAACTTGCCACGACCGTCATAACTTTCCCATTATTTATCGTCACCTGAGTTTTTCCATCATATGGATATACTTCAAATATCTTCTGACAAAGATTTCTTGCCAAATTATATTCAAGAGGCAGATATATGTCCGTCTCATTTGTCGCATAACCTTTCATAATTCCCTGATCGCCTGCACCTCCCGTATCTACACCTTTAGCAATCTGCTGACTTTGTGAAACAATATTTGAAATAATTTTGAAAGATTCCCCAACAATATTTTTTACAACCCGTTCTATATCTGGATTAGCCCTTGATGTGACTTCTCCGTTTATAGTTATAAGACCATGTCCCCCCATTACCTCTATCGCACACCGACTATTTTTGTCTACTTCTAAATACGCATCTAAAATGCTATCGGCAATATAATCGCAGATTTTATCTGGATGCATTGGACTCACAAACTCTGCTGTCTTTTTCATATTTTTTATAAATTAAAAAAAATCCTTTAACAAAAGGAAAGATATAGAGGACTAGTCTTATCTTTCCATATAGTGTTTCCACTATTGGCTGGATTTAGCACCTACTTATCTCTAAGGGTTGCTGATGGGTCATTGAGCCAGTTGCTCTCGCCATGCTCCTGATAACTAACTATTAAATTGTAAATTTATTATAGCACTATTTTTGAAATACAAACAAATGTCTGATTAATTTTACTCATTGCATTAATATATTTGCCAAGCAACATATTAATAAAAACTAATTTGGCTCACTCTTGATATTTTATATAGAATCTCACGACAGACACCATTTGGCGTTTGTCGTTTTTATATAATTAAACTTTTATTGACAAAATAAAGAAAATAAGCTACTTTTCATAGGTAATTATCGCTTAAATTATTTAGCGATTAAAGTTTATCAGTAATCTTTTAAAAATATATTTATTAAGAAATACAATATCAATAATCAGATTAGGTCTGAAAGTTTGAGAGTGATAGATGAAAATGGTGAGCTTGTTGGCGTTTTGCCAAAAGACGAAGCAATAAAATTAGCCTATTCAAAAGGATTAGATATTATAGAGATATCCCCCACTGCTACTCCTCCGGTTGCCAAATTAATTAGCTACGATAAATTCAGATATCAACAAGAAAAAGAAGCTAAAAAACAAAAGCAAAGTTCTGCCGGCAATGAAATGAAACAAATCAGAATCACGGCTAGAGCTGCTGGAAATGATTTGAGAATTAAAATTAAGCAACTTGAAGAATTTTTAGCTAAGGGCAACAAAGTAGAAATAATGTTAGCCTTAAGAGGACGGGAAAAATATAATAGAAATTGGGCAAACACAAAATTAAAAGAATTTTTGGAAATGATCACGGCTAGTTATCAGATAACAGCCGAACCAAAATTTGGAGGAAGAGGAATGTTTATGCAAATAGTCAAAAAATAGATTTTAAACAATATGAAAAAATCAATTTCAACAAGAATCAGAGTAACAAAAAATGGAAAAGTCATAACCAGAAAAATGGCCCAAGGTCATAATCGTGCAAAGAAAAATTCTAAACAACTAAAAAACAAAAGTAGTGACCATATAGCGCACGATTCATTTACAAGAAAAATATTTAAAAAACAAGGAACATTATA
>JAVHOK010000027.1:0-4940 GCA_036170035.1 Minisyncoccota bacterium | reverse complement strand
AATATTATGACAAGAGTAAAAAGAGGGACAATTGCCCACAAAAAAAGAGAAAAGGTATTAAAAAAAACAAAGGGATATAAATGGGGAAGAAAGACAAAAGAAAGAGCTGCTAAAGAAGCTCTTTTGCACGCTGAGTCCAGGATGTTTAAAGGTAGAAAAGAAAAAAAGAGAAACTATAGAACATTGTGGCAAACCCAATTAAATGCCGCCGTTAGACCATTTGAACTTTCTTATAGCAAGTTTATAGATGGACTTAAAAAGAAAAATATAGAAATGGATAGAAAAGTATTAGCAATAATTGCAAATAAATATCCAGAGGCATTTGCTGAAATTGTAAAAATTGTAAAAAAATAAATAAAAAATCCCGATAGCTATCGGGATTTTTTATTTATTGAAATGATTATTTTGATTTAGAGAGGATTGATTTTCGTGAACTGTTTTTAGTTCTTCTTTTTTGTTTTTGCTTTCAATAAAATTGTATGCTTGTTTTATAACTTTCCTATTCTCACCATGTTTTTCACCCTGAAATATTTTTTGGGCCTCTCTAAATGTAAACCAACCAAACCCTAAGTGTTCATCAGAAATTTTGATATTTCCTTTTTGAGTTTGAGCTAAATAAAAAATAATTACCCTATGGACCTTTTTGCCATTCCTCATAAAAATCCAATTTTCTTGGGTCTTAAAGTTGTCAAAAAATTTTAGATCTGCTCTGGCTAATCCTGTTTCTTCTTTTGTTTCCCTAAGAGCGGCTGCAAAACTTTTTTCTTCTTTCTCTATTTTGCCCCGCGGAAATGTCCAATAATTATGACCATAATAAAGTAAAAGAAATCTGGGGCCTTCCAAAGTTGGCATATAAACAATTACGCCTGATGAGATTTGTTTTTCAAGAGAATTATCTTTGTTGATGATTGTCATAATTATTTTATTTCAAACATAAACTGATCACCATTAGTAGTGACATAAAAAGTTTGACCGCGTTTAACTTCTTGAGAAAGAATTTTGTTTGATAAGATTGAGGTGATGTTATTATCTATGGCTTTTCTTAATGGTCTTACACCAAACATAGGATCATAACCTTTTTGAGCAATTAATTTAACAGCTAAGTCATCAAATTGTAAAATAATTCCTTGGGCATCAAAAACAACACTGGCTAATTTTTTCAAACTTAGAACCGCTACTTTGCCAACATCTTCAAGAGAAAGCGGTCTAAAAACAACCACATCAGAAAATCTATTAATCAACTCCGGTTTAAAATATTCGGTTAATTTTTTCTTTAACTCCTCTGAAAATTGATCAATGTTTTTTCCAGAGCCAATTTGCTCTTGAATATAAATAGAATGCGCATTAGAGGTGGCAATAATAATGGTGTTGCTAAAATCTACAACTCTACCAAATCCATCAGTTAAACGCCCATCATCAAAAACCTGTAAAAAAAGGTTAAGAATATCAGAATTAGCTTTTTCAAATTCATCAAGCAAAATAAGAGAATAAGGAGAATGAATCACGCCTTCAGTAAGAGCACCGGCAATTTTTCCATCAGGAGAACCAATAAAACGAACCAAAGAAGATTTTTCTTGATACTCTGACATATCAAAACGCAACATAAACTTCTCAGATCCAAATTGAATTTTGGCTAATATCTTTGAGAGTTCTGTTTTCCCAACACCTGTTGGACCAACAAAAAGAAAAACTGCCATTGGACCTCCTTTTCTAGATATTCCACTTCTGTAAGTTCTTAGGGCATTAGCAACAGATGTAACTGCTTCTTCTTGGTCAACATAGTTTTGATGAATCGTTTCTTCTAAGTGAAGAAGGGCCCTGGCTTCTTCTTGTCCAGCTCTGTGAATGGGTACATTAACCTTTCTTTCAACAATAGAAATAATTTTCTCTCCAGTTAAAACGGTCTCTCCTTTTTGGGTCGCGTCAGCCAACGCTTCTTTAATTAAATCTTCTGCGCTAGATGGCAACTTAGTTTGACGAAGATATTTTTTACAAAGTAAAACAGCTTGTTTGATAGCTGAAAAATTAATAGAAACTTTGTATTCTTTTTCTAATAAAATACTCATATATGAAATAAGAGTTGTGGCATCTTTTTCACTTATTTCCTCTACATTAATTATTTCAAAAGTATTTAGAAAATCTGCCTTAGATTCAACAAATTCTTTATATTCATGTGGATAAGAAATTCCAATTACGGGGAAAATGTCGCTTTTTATGATCGGCATTAACATATCAGATAACTCCAAACTACCCACAGCCGATGTTTTGGTTAGATTATGAATATCAGGAATACATAAAATTATATTTCCGGCTTTAGCTATCTCTTCAACAACCACAGACAAACGATTAGAAATTTCTTCATAAGAAGCCCCGGAAACAAGATCACCGATAGACAGATCAATCAATCTTTTATCAAAAAGAGATTTGGGGACATTGTCTGAAATTATATCTAGAGCTAAATGCTCAACTAAAGTATTTTTCCCCACCCCTGGTTCTCCGACTAAAATAACATTTCTTTTTGCTCCACGAGAAAGGACATCAACCATTTGATCGTACTCCTCATCATGCCCAATTAAAAACCCAACAAATCCTCTTTGAGCAAGATCGGTAACATCTCTAGAAAATCTATCCAAAATTGGAGTAGGCCTTGAAGTTAAACTTCTATTAACTTTGTGAGATTTTGTTCTAGTCATCTTAAGAGCAAAACCACCAATAGCTTTTGGAATACTAAATTTTTTAGAGAAAAGAAAGGCCGCTATAGAAATAGAAGAAACAATGTCATCTGGCGAAACAGAAAAAAGATCAAATACCCTGGCAACATTAGAATCTGAGATAGAAGCAACGCCAGCAAAAAGGGCCTCATCATCTATTTCTCTTCTAGAATGATAGTTGGCAATAATAGCCGACATAATAACAAGATTCTTAATTTTGCTTAATAATTCCTCACGAGAGATTGGTTGGTTTTTAATTTTGAGAGTGGCTTCATACTCTTGTTCTAGACGATTTTTAAATTCATTAATATTTATATCTAATCTTTCTAGAGATTTTAAAATATGTGGTTTGTCCATCAAAGATAATAATAAAGCCAAATAAATATCACCACCAAAAACTTTGGTCTTTTCAAAAGCAGAAAGAAGATGAGAAACGGTTTCTCTATCCAAACATAAAGCAACATTATTATTAATACTATGTCCATTAAAAAGTTCTGAAATTGTGTAGTGGGCCCTTCTATAGTGGATAAGATAATCCAAAAAAATCAAAGTTAAAATTCCTGCAATCCATTTTAAACGCTCAACATCAGAAATATAGAAAGAAACTATCAACCCCAAAAAAACAACAAAAAATGAATAAGAAAGAACGCGATAGAAAGATCGTTCTATGGCTGACATTTTAAAAACTCTTCTAGAAAATGTCATCTGTTCGGGCAGAATTGGTCTTTTTTCTTTGTTAGACATATTTAGATACTTGGATTAATAGCCTTAAAAATCATAAATGGAATAATCAAAGCCCAAAGAAGATAAGAAATAATCGCTCCTAAAATAATAAATAAATAAATAAACGAAATAAAAGTAATTTTAATGGAACGATAAAAAAAACCCAAAATAAAACCAATGATATTATATTGCTGATAAAGAGGTTTAAAAATATACAATACATTTACCTTTAAAGACCATCTTTTTTCTAATTCTTCAATAATCCAAACTGTATTTTTGTAAATACAAAGATAACCGTTGATGTACCATCGACGGAAAAACATATATATTCTAAAAAAGATAGTTTTTATAAGATAGAAAAAAAGCACGGTAAAAAAATTTAAAATTAAAAATGCAAAGTGAAAAACTATCAAAGAAAGAAAACCAAATACACTTTCTCCTATGTATATTTCAATTATACCAAAAATTCGCCAAGGAAGCGAATTTTTGAATGCCTCACATCAAGAACTGTCCTTGGAGTAGATAGCGACTAAACCTCAAAACTTTTTATCTACTGCTTTTTACCCTATACTTATTAAGATTATTTACCTAGTTTGATATAATCATAAACATTTAAAACGGCCTTAATAGAATCTCCTATTGCAGTATTAATTTGATTATACAATCCATCAGTTATATCCCCCGCTGCCCAAATTCCTAAGCAAGATGTTTTTTGTGTTTTTTGATCAACAATAATATGTCCAAATTTATTAATCTCAACTAAATCTTTAACTAAAAATGAATTGGGAGTATATCCAATTTGAACAAAAACTCCCGAAACTTCCAAATTTTTTTCTTCGCTAGAAATAAGATCTGTATATTTTATATTTTTAACAAATTGTTCACCTAAAATTTTGTTTATTTGAGCATTGGTAATGATTTGAACTTTTGATTCATTTTTTATTTTATCTTGATAAATTTGATCACCTTTTAACCTATCAGAACGAATTAATAAATATATTTTTTCAGAATAAGGTAAAAGATCTATGACGGCCTCTAAACCACTATTACCTCCACCAACAACGACTGTATTTTTTCCTTTCATTAATGGCGCATCGCAAATTGAACAATAAAAAACACCTTTACCAGAAAATTCTTTTTCTCCCGGAACATCAAGCTTCTTATAACTACTACCGAGAGTAATTAAAACGGTTTTAGTTTTGTATTGATTACTTTTTGAATCAGTTAAGACAAAGGAATTGTCGCTTTCTTTTTCTATTTTTTCAACCGAGACTCCATCTTTAATTTCTATTCCTTCTTGGGAACGAAGATGCTCTTCAAAATTTCTAGAAAGATCAATTCCGGAGATACTTTTTATTCCAACAAAATTTTCTATGTTATCAGAAGAGAGAGATTGCCCTCCAAAATCTTTAGTGACTAGAAGCGTATTTAGTTTTTTTCTTGAGGCATAGATACCACCAGCAACACCGGCTGGACCACCCCCAATAATTATAAGATCATACATAA
>JAVHOK010000026.1:0-2822 GCA_036170035.1 Minisyncoccota bacterium | reverse complement strand
CGCCGCTTCTTTTTTCGCCGCCGCAATTTTTCGTATTTCGCTTTGCGAAATGCGCTGCCAGAATTGGAGTTGTGTTTGCCCCACCCGCCCGTGCGCACACAACAATTTTACTACCTTTAATATGTTGCATAAAATTTATGACTATGATACTATAAGTATATCAATGTTATTAAATGATATCAAATGTATGGAAAATAACAATCCTTATTTAACTACAAATGAAATAGCCGAATTGTTTAACGTTAGAGCTATTACTATTTATCGTTGGGAAAAGAAAGGTCTTATAAAATCACACCGACTTAATCCAAAAGGAAAAAAACTTTTTATAAAAGAGGAGATTTTAAGATTTATAGATAACAATAAGCATTCTGTTTCTAGTGACATAAAACTTTTGGATAATTGTGATAGCCAAGAGATTGGAACCAAAGCTAAAAACATTAAGATAATTAAAGACAAAGCGGGGTGCTTGATTCCAAAAACTTTAATCATTAATACTAACATCTTCAATCGATTGTTAAAGGAAAATAAAATTATAGATCCTTTAAATTACGATTGGTCTAAATTTGAAATTCCTACTAAATATCAAAAAACAATCCTTGAAAAAATCAACCAAGAATTTGATAGTAAACCTTTGGTTATCAGGAGTTCGGCGTCTTGCGAGGATTCTCCTTTATTGAGTTTTGCTGGCCAATATTCAAGTTTTCTTAATATAAAAGGGGAAGAAAATATTTTGAGAGCTATTAAGCTATGTTATCAATCATTATTTAGTGATAACGCTAAAATATACTCAAAAATAAATGGCATCAGATTAGAATATGAAAATATGGCCATTGCTGTTCAAGAATTAATGCCAGCAAAAGTTGCTGGTGTGATATTCACCGCTGATCCGGTCAGTCAAGATGACAAAAAAATGATTATTGAATATACGGAAGGATTGGGAGATTCTATAGTCAGCGGACACAAAAAACCGATTACGAAAGAAGTGAATAAAAAGAAAATAAATAATTTGCAAAATATATTTTTAAAAAAATTATCAAAAATAGCATTAAATCTTGAAAAAGTATTTGGTAATCCTCAAGATGTTGAGTGGGGATGGGATGGTCATAATATATATATTTTTCAAAGCAGAAATATTACAACCTTAGATAAACATCCTAAAAATTTAAATTACTTTTTTGATAAAAATAAAATTTTGGGAACGGGCATTGTCGCTTGTAAAGGTATATCTGATGGTTTATTAAAAATCATTAATAATATTGGAGATTATGATAAAATTAAAAAAGGTGACGTTGTTTTGATGAATTGCAAAATGGATAATAATTTAATCAAAAAACTTCCTTTAATAAATGCCCTGATAATCAACGGAGGGATTCTTTCGCATATCGCAGTAATAGCGAGAGAGTTTAATGTTCCTTGTTTGACAGAGCCGAAGATGGTTAATGAAAAAATCGAAAAATATATAAACAAAAAAATTATTATTGACGCAATAAAAGGAAAAATATTAACTAATTAAAAATATGGAACTACAACTTTTCATTTATAAAAATATAGCTCTGCATTTCTATTATTCTAAAGATAGCATTGAAAATGAGATAATAAACAGCAAAAATATTTTTGTTTATTTCCCCGGACTACCTCAAATAATTGATGAAGATTTTTTTGTTAACAAAATTAATAAAAACACTGCTTTTTTTAGCGTTTATTATCTTGGTAGCTGGTTGAGCGGCGGCAGTTTTACTTATGAAAATTGCAAAAAGACGGTAGAATTGGCAATTGAATTTATAAAAGGGAAAAAGGGAATAAAAACTTTTGATAATAAGCAAATAAACTGGGACTACAAGAATTTGCATGCAATGGGATATAGCTTTTCTGGTAATCCTGTTATTTCTGCCAAAATATCAAAGAATGATGTAAAAAGTGTTATCCTATTTGCTCCTTTATTTTTTTTACACAAAAAAGAGGTTTCGGAATACCTAAAAGATAAAAAAGTCATAGATAATTTTTATGGTTTCAACGCATTCTATTTAGAATTTCTTAAGCGAGGTTATAAGTTCGCATTCAGAGGAATAGAAAAACAGAGTTGGAATAAATTTTTTTCAGGCCAAGATTCAAAATCTATTGTTAAAATGGTCGATAATTATCCTAATGTTATTATATTTCATGGAAAATCAGACAAAAAAATTAACTATACCAGTTCTCTGTTTTTCCAAAAAGAAAAGCGTCCCCAATCAAAGATTGTTTTAGTAGATAATGTTGGACATGATTTGGAAAAACTTTTTGACATAAACCAAATTAATAAATTGATATAGGTAATTTTATGAAAAAGCGAATAGTAATAATTACTGATTGTGCCGACATGGCATACAATGAGTTGAGGGGAGTAATTTTAGATAATATTAAAAGTGAAGAAATAATAATTGAACCAGTTGTTTCAGTTGCTCCATTTTCAATTATCAACGGGAACTTCGCACTTCGTTTGATGGCCGAAGTTTATCCAGAAGGCACGGTTTTTTCTATAATTTTAAATCCATCTAAAGAAAGACCGGCTCGGTTAATCGGAAAAACAGAGAAAAAGAGCTTTTATTTCATGGGAGCAAATACTGGTGTTTTTACTTGGTTTTTTAGAGATTTTGGCGTAGAGGAATTATTCGAATTAAATGATCCAGGATTTTTTCCGTTTGGTGGAAAATATGTTCACGCTCCAGCTGTGGCACAGATAGCAATGGGTAAACGATTAAAAGAAATGGGGCATCAATTCGGTTCTGCCGCGCTTCGCGCGGCAATCAGTCGGGATTTTGTTCAAAATGAGTTCTGACTTTTTC
>JAVHOK010000025.1:0-2886 GCA_036170035.1 Minisyncoccota bacterium | reverse complement strand
TTTACAATGAATAATATTCCCAATCCAATTAAAATAATCCCGATAATTTTATAAATAGTAAATTGTTCGTGAAAAAAGACTACTGAAGCCATCATAACAGCCGCATAAACTATACCCACTGTTAAAGGATAAATCGTGGATAAAGCCTGCTTCGATAACAAAAACATCCAAGTTAAAAAACTTGAGGCATAACAAATCATTCCTAAAACAAACTTCCAATGCGCTAATAAAAATTGAAAATTCAGCAAATTCTTAATCAAATCGACCAATCCCACAATTTGTGTTTGTGCTAAACCACTTTTTAAAAGCACCAACCCGCTGACAGTTAAAAAAATGTATAAAACAATATAGAAAATCATATTATATTTTATTATACACCATTTTTCAAATCTTTTCTCAAAAATCCCTTTGCTCTCTCAAAAATATTCCTGATTTCAGCTTTTCTTGGCATAAAAATATCGTAAAGACCCATTCCTGTTGCTTTATTGAAAAAATAATAATGAAAACCAAGAGCCAAAACATAAGTGATGGTAGAAGATAAAGCAGCCGCTGCCATTCCATATTGAGGAATATAAATAAAATTTAAAATAATATTTAGCACTGCAACCAAAAACCAACAAATAGTCAGTTTGAGGGGATATCCAACGCTAAAAAAATATTGTCCCAGAACACCGGCCACTGACCAGGCAATGAGACCAGGCAAGAGCAAAATAATAGGTCTTACAGAAGCCAAAAATTCTTCCCCGAACAATAATCCAATCACTGGCCTGATAAACAATAATGCCCCTATTGCCATTAAAAAAGCCAGGGATAAAGAAATCCGAGAATATTTTGCAATTGATTCTTTCTTTGATTTATCCTCAGCGTTAATTTTAGGAAAAATCACCGTAACAATAGAAAAAGGCAGAATAAAAAAGATATCACCAAAACTAGAAGCTAAAGAATAAAAACCTGCTTCAGCTGCGCCTTTAAAAAAATTCACCATATATAAATCAACCCGCAATATTAAAAAAGAAAAAATACCGACTAAGCATATTTTAAATCCATAATTTAAAGTTTTTTTCAGAAGCGGCAGATTAAAATTAAAATGAATGCCATCTGTTAAAAAAATAAACCCCATTGGAAATAAAGCATTAATAATATTCACCAAAACATACCAAATCAGAACATAAAAAACATCCAATTTAAAAACTAATAATAATAAAATTATTCCTATCAGATTTATAGTTTGAGCAATTACAGTAAAAATATTAAGCTTTCTAAATTTTTGTTCCCCGGTTAAAATAGAAGAAAAAAAATTAGACCAAAAAAAGAAAGGCAAGGATAATAAATAAAGAAGTAAATAACTTCTTGGAATATTACGGAAAAATATAGGAAAGTTAAAAGCAAAAAACAAAATAACTAAAAAACAGATAATGCCGATTATTAACCCTAACCAAAAAGAATTGCCAACGATGTCTTTTTTTTCAACACTCTTGTTAGAAATAGCATAAGTATTGAATGCTCCTATACCCAGATTACCTAATGATAAAACTACAGTCCCCACCATGGCAATAACCGCCAAAAGACCCTTTCCAGAAGGACCCAAAGTACGAGCAATAATAATTCCAATTAAAAGACTAAGAAATAAAAGAATTATTCTTGCGCCAAAAGTAAATGAGACATTATTGAGAACAGAATCGCTTTCTTTAGTTATAGACATAAATATTTAATTCAAAATTGCTACATATGTTTTGGAAACATCCCTGATGTCAAAAAGGCGCCTATTTTTATTAATCCATTCGAATGATGCCGTTCTTAACTTTAGCGCTTCATTCTTATTTTCTAACACCCACTTTATAGCTTTATATAAATCATCAACATTGGTTGGTTCTACTAAAATACCTGTTTCATTGTGTTTAATCAATTCTTTAATTCCTCCTGTATTGGATGCAATGATAAGTTTTTTAGCAACAAGAGCTTCAATCAATGAAATCCCTAAACCTTCCGAAAGAGAAGGAAGAACAAAAACATCCATTTGTTTTAAATATTCTCCTATTTCTATTACCTCACCTACAAATCTTATATTGGTTAAATCATTTTCTTCTGCAAAAATTTCTAAGTTTTTCCTTTCAGGGCCATCTCCAACGAACAAAAAAGGTGGTAATGTAGCTTTTGCGTTTTTTAATTTTTTTAAGGCTTCTAAAATATAAATATGGCCTTTTATTTTATCTAAACGAGCAATGATGCCAAAAACCGGTTCCCAATCCTTATCTGATTTTTGAAAGCATAAAAATTTTTCAAAATCTATAGCATTATAAATTACTTCTATTTTTGAGGCAGAAACTTTAAAATATTCTATCAAAAAAACTTTAACTTCGTTTGAAATAGCTATAATTTTGTTTGCCTTTTTCAAGGCTTTTATTTTTAACCATCTAATTATTGGGTTTATCCTAACTACATCATGATGAATAATAATTCTTCTTTTTACACCAGATAACCAAGCAGAAAAAATGCCCAAAATATCGGCCTGATATAAAGAGGTAATAACAACGTCAGGGTTGATTTTTCTTAAGAAAACCATTATTCTTAAAAGGATAAAAGGGATACTTAAAATCCATATTACTTTAAAAAATAAAGATTGGGAATATCTTTTGGGACCGGTGGAAAAAATTGGAAATTCCAACTTTCTAAACTCTGACTCCATTGGGCCAGATCCCAAAATCGTTATAATACTTGCCTTAAATCTATTTCTGTCCAAGTTTTTTAGAATTTCTAACAATACTTGCTCTGTTCCGCCGATTAAAAAATTATTCCATATAAAAACTAATTTTTTCTTTTCCATAAAATAATTATGACCTCAAGTCTTAAAAAAACATTAATAATATCTTCTTATGCTCCTCCGGC
>JAVHOK010000024.1:0-14334 GCA_036170035.1 Minisyncoccota bacterium | reverse complement strand
TTTCAAAATCAGGACGGGTGTCATATTTTTTTACTTGAGCCATTAACTTCTCTTTGTCTATTTCTAATATGCCCTCATACTCTTTTATTTTTTCTTCTGGAATCATATTTTGGAAAAATTAATTAGTGGAGGATGATGTAGTAGATGTTGATGGAGGCGAAACAATAGGAAGTGGGCTAATAGCTGGTTTTGATTTTAAATTTTTAATCACACTCAACATTTGATTGTAAGATGTGGACATTATAATGTAGTTTGTTGTTCCAATACTATAAAAACCATACTCAAAAACATTACCGGTTTTTGCATTAAATACTAAGAATTTGACTGGGATATTTTCTATTTGGCCTTCTTTAAATTCAACAACAGTTGGCATGGTAACAGAAGTAATAAATAAATTAGCTATATCAACAGGAGACGATTCAATAGCGGAAGATATGGAGGCCTTAACTTGGTCTAATGTAAAGTTAGATTTTATTTGAAAGATAACACCAAATTTATTTCCTCCAGTTTTATCACCGTACAACCAAGAGGTAAAATCTTTGTCTAAGAAGTTACTCAAATTTGGAGCAATCGCAGGAAACATAGAAGCAACAAAAATTGATGATTCAACTGGTTGACCCAAAGCATCAATAAAAGCCAAGTCTTTTATATTACCAGAAATCAATTTTTCTGCTGATGCTTTTGTAATAGCTTCTTTAATTCCAATAAGCTGTGAGTTTGAAAGTGTTAATGTCTCTGTTTTGGTTGGATTATGAAGAATGGATGAATGGATTAAAGGAATTGCAGGTGTTGGAGTTGGAGTGTTAATCACAGGCGTTTGAGTTGGTTGAGTGGTAGCCGTAGGAAGATTAACTTGATTAGTTGGGGTTGGAATTTCTGGTTGTTTTTTGAGAGATGTAACAAAATAATAAGCCCCAAAACCTATTCCTCCAGCAACAATAACAATACCAATAATTAATAAAATTGTTTTAAAACTAAAAGATGAAGTTGGACTTGGTTGTTCAGTGGCAGGTTGATTTTGAGAATTTTGACTAATAATATTGGACTGAGATTCTGGAGACGGACTAAAATTGGCTTGAGAATTTTGACTTTGTGTTTGGTAATTTTGTTCTACTGGCATATTTTCCATTCTAGCGGTTGAAACTTCTGGGGCACTAATAATTTGTGGCTCAGGAGAATCTCCGCCTGTTTGTTTTATTGATTCTAAATCAGACGCCATTGTTCTAACAGCAACTTGATCCTCTGCGGATGGTGGTGGAGGAGGAACATTACTTTGTCCGCCTTGAATATTTTGACCTGGGTTGTATTGTTGTGGGTTTGGATCCATATTATTTTTTTAATGCTAAGTTTTGATTATAAAAAACCTTTGAATGAATTATACCACAATAAAAAAATAAATGTGTGGATAAATAAAATTGACTAACAACTAACTACCAACAACTTACAATAAATAGAGGAGAATTATATCTGCTATCAAGAGCTAGATTAAAACTGGAAAGTATGGATTTTAAAGTTAATTAAAATATGAAATAACATTATAATATTGGTTGTGTGTGTTTTAAAATAGACAATAAAAAGGGTATAATTAACATATGAAATCTTTACTACTTATTGATGCTAACTCGCTTATCCATAGGTGTTTTCACGCTCTTCCACCACTCAATAACCCAAAGGGTCAACCCGTTGGAGCAATTTATGGAGTATCAAGTGTTTTGTTAAAAATATTAAACCAAAGAAAACCAGATTATATTGCGGCTCTTTTTGATAGGCCAGAGCCAACATTTAGAAAAGAAAGGTACAATCAATACAAAGCTCAAAGACCAAAGGCTCCAGATGAATTAATTTCTCAATTAATAGAAGCACATAATTTATTTAATGCTTTTTCTATAAAAACTTTTGAATCGCCCGGTTTTGAGGCTGATGATTTAATTGGAACGATGGCAAAAAAATTTGGAGTTGAAAAAAATATTTTAGTAACAATTTTAACTGGCGACTTGGATTCTTTACAACTTGTTAAAGACGGCGAAATTGTTGTTGAAACATTTAAAAAGGGGATTTCTGAAACAATGGAATATGATAGGGCGGGAGTTATAGAAAGATATGGATTAGAACCTGAGCAACTCATTGATTACAAAGCTTTAGTTGGAGATCAATCTGATAATATTCCCGGCGTACTTGGAATAGGCCAAAAAACAGCATCGGCGATATTACAAAAATATAAAACACTAGACGCATTTTTTAAAAAAGGACAGAAAGAAAAGACATATGAAAAAATAAACAATAGCAAAGAAATCGCTTTGTTGTCCCAAGAACTTGCAAAAATAAATACGGAAGTGTTTATTGACACTAATCTAGATAACTTGATGTTTGAGATGGATAGAAAAAAGATTCTAGAATTTTTAGCTCAGAATGGATTTAGTAGTTTAATAAAAAGAATTCCTCAATCACTTACTCAAGAAAATAAATCATCACAGAGACAAAACTTATTTAATGAAAAAAATGATGTAGATAAAAATCTTTTATATCTAGATCCAGATGACTCATCTTTTTCAGAAATAAAAGAAGATGATTTTGTTTCTGATGTAAAAATAAAAATAAGTTGGGATTTGAAAAATGCTTATAAATTTCATGAATTTACTCCCCCTTATTTTGATGTTTCCCTGGGATACCAGTTATTAGGTATGGATACAAAAGATCAAGATATATTATGTTTAACTGTCTTTAAAAAAGAGTTACTAAAAAAAGACTTTGTTTTAGCCTCTTATTCTTGGATTAATACGGAAATTAAAAGAAGAGGGCTTTCTAAAGTTTTTAATGAAATTGAAATACCGCTTATCCCAGTTTTAGCTAATATGGAAATAAGAGGAATAAAAATTGATCTAAAAGAATTAAATTTAGTAACAAAAAAACTTGAGAAAGAAATAAATAAAAAAAGAGAGAATATTATTATAAAAATAGGAAAAGATATAAATTTAAATTCACCTAAACAACTTTTAAATTATTTTCAAAACGATCTTAAATTAAAAATTAAATCCACTGGCGCAGATATACTTGAAAAAATAAAAGAAAAAAATCCTTTGCCTATATTTAATAATATTCTTGAATATAGAGAGTTGTTTAAGATAAAAACAACTTATTTAGACGCATTCAAAAGATTGGTTTTTAAAGACGGAAGAATTCATCCGACATTTTTGCAACTAGGCGCATCAACCGGAAGACTTTCTTGCCAAAATCCAAATCTTCAAAACATACCTCAGGAATCAGAGTGGTCAAAAGAAATAAGAAATATTTTTATTCCAGAAAAAAACAATTTATTTGTTTCTTTTGATTATTCACAGATTGAGCTTAGAGTTATTGCTTTTTTAACTCAGGACCAGAATATGGTAAACACATTTAAAACGGGCGGAGATATTCATGCAGTTACAGCTTCAAAAATATTTGGAGTTTCTATTGATAATGTTGATCAAAAAATGAGAAGAACAGCAAAGACACTTAATTTTGGAATGATGTATGGGATGGGGTATAGAGCTTTGGCTCAAAGTGCAAAGATATCTCAAGACGAGGCAAAGGATTTTATAAAAAGATATTTTGAAGAATTTTCTTCTGTAAAAAATTGGCAAAAAAATGTTTTAGAAGAGGCAAGAAAAACTGGAATCTCAAAAAATGTTAACGGGAGGCAAAGAGATGTTTCGTCTATTCACTCTTCTAATCCATTTTTATCTTCTGGGGCAGAGAGAGAGGCAATAAATATGCCATCACAAAGTTTAGCGGCAGATATTTTAAAACTTGCGATGAAAGAAGTTAATTCTTATACAAAGAAGAATAGAAAAGAAGATATAATAAAAATGCTTTTAACAATCCACGATGAGCTGGTTTTTGAAATAAATAAAAACGAAATAACTAATGGAAAAGATAGTCAAATCGTGACAAATATTAAGAGTATTATGGAAAATGTTTATGATTTAGGCTTTCCATTGGTTGTAGATTGTAAAATTGGAGAAAGATGGGGGGAAATGAGATAAATTTAAAATTATAAAAAATATTCAAAATAAAAAACCTACTCAACTCCTTGAAAAGATTTTTGATTGTAATTATTACTTGGGCTCCAAACCATCCACCCACCACTCACCCCGGAATCAACAACGGCTTGAATTTCTTTTTTTATCATTTCTACATCGTAAATTGCTCCAATATTAAAATCTTGTATCCATGGTCTAATAATTGGATTTATGTTCTCTTTTTTAAATTGTTCTTGTCCGGCTTTAATAGTTTCTAAAACAACTTCATATGGATGATCGGCTGGGTTTTTAAAACCAAAATTTCCAGGGGTATAATGAGATGGATAAACCATTGGACAAACAACATCAAAATATTTCCCAAGTTTGGTAATTCTCTGCCCAACACCAAGATCGTCTTCTTGAATAAAAGAGTAGGCAAAAACATCAACAGAAATGATAATTCCTGGTCGCTGTTTTCTTATTTGAGAAGTAACATAAGCAGCTGCGTTAGCGATAACCTCTTCTTTTGAAGTTTTAAAATTGTAAACAGGATAGATGATGTCGTTGGTTGAAGTGGCCCTCGTTTTAGGAGTAGGGAATCTAAAATAATCGAAATTAACTTCTTCAAAACCAAGATCAATAGCTTTGATGGCTATTTCAACATTCCTATTCCAAACAACTCGACTAGCTGGATCAACCCAATAATATTTATCAGAATTTAACAGTTGACCATTTTTATCTCTCAGGGCAACGCTTGAATTTTCTTCGGCAAATTCATTATCTTGAAATGTAGCTATTCTAGCAATAGGAATAATGCCTTCTTTTTTAAGAAGATCTACTGTTTTTCTAATATTTTCCCCAAGATAGACCGCTATTCCATCTTTAACATTGATGATAACAGAATTTATTTTTGTCTCTTTAGCAATTTTAACAATATTTTCCATCCTAGGCTTATAAGAGGTTGTTTGAGCAGTTGAATATAAGCTAAAAATATTTTTACCGGCGTTTCTTATTTGGGGAATGGATGATGGTGAAGGAGTTTGTTTTATTGTTAAATTATTTATCTCTTGAGATTGAATTTCTTCTTTGTTTTTTAGAAAAAAGAAGGTTAAAAAAATAACAAGAAAAACTGACGAAATAATAATAATTATTTTTTTGTTCACAGAGAGAGTATAACAAAAATAAAAAATAAAAATACCCTGATAATAATCAATGTGTTTTTATTTTTTAAAGTATCGGCTTTATAACAACCCTTCTTTCTTTTCCTTCTCCAGTTGATTCTGTTTTTATATCTGGGTTAACCGCTAATTCGGCATGAATAATTCTTCTTTCAAAGGCATTCATTGGTGGCAAAATAATCTCTGTTTTAGTCACAACGGCTTTTTTAGCAGACGCCTTAGCAAGTTTAATAATTAAATCTTCTCTTTCTTTTCTATAGTTATTAACATCTATAAAAACCATATCCACGCCTTCTTTCTTCGCTATCATTTTTATTAAATATTCTAGATCGGAAACAAATTGAGAGAGTTGATCAGAAATAAAATGCGCATCATTAATAAAGATGTTTAGGCGTTTTGATTCCTCTGCGATATTAATAGAAAAATCATTAAACCCCATTAAATTAATTAGCGTTTGCAATTTTTGGTATATCTTGTCCATTTTTTTCGATTGATTTGTTTATAAATATTTGTTGGACGACTGAAAAAACCGATGTAGTCACCCAATAAAGAGCAACAGCAGATGGGAGTGAATAAAGAATAAGGAATGTAAAAACTGGCCCAATATACATCATCTGTTTTCCCATTCTTTGAGCGATATCATTAATTCCTCCTTCTGGTTTTTTGTCTGCGTTATTTTTTTTAGCTACTTTCATTAAAAGGTAGGTTTGAAGATACTGAAAAACAGAAGCTATTAAAACTAATGCGATATTTTTTTGGTTGAGTTGAATAAGACCCAAAAAATGATAATTAATTTGAGAAGGAACAGCAACAAAAGAATATAAAAAATCAGATAAATTACTTCCTAGTCCCCTCAAAAAAACCTGATATAAAGCAATTAAAAATGGAAGTTGAATAAACAAAAGAGCAAATCCAGAAAAAGGGTTAACTTTGTGTTCTTTATAAATATTCATTATTTCCTTAACTTGTTTTTCTTTATCGTGTTTGTGAGTTTCTTGAATTTCTTTTATTTTAGGGGCAATCTTCTGCATAATTGTCTGATCTTTGGCGCTCTTATAAAAAACAGGTAAAAGAACAAATCGAATAATAAGCGTTAATAAAATAATAGCTACACCCAAATCTGCCCAAATGTTGTTATATAAAAAAAACAACAAATTAAGCATTGGACGATAAAGTATTTCATTGAATAAAAATTTCATTTTGAATGGTTAAATAGAAAGTAACTTAATTAAATCTTGAATTATTTCTTTTGGGGTGCTTTTTTTAATTTCTTTTTTGGCAATAAAGACAAAATTGTTTTTTGGGATTATGTAAAGATTTTTTTCTCTAATAAATTCATAAACAATTCTTTTTATTTTATTTCTCACGGTTGCTTTTTTGGAAATTTTTGCGGAAACAACCACTGAAAACCTTGAAAAGGGTTTATCGGATTTATATTTTTTAAGAGTAAAAAGGTTTGAGAATAAAATTTTGGAATTTCTTTTGTTCTCGTTACTTTTAAAAAAATCGGTGTCTAACCTGTATTTTTTTAATAACATAACTTATAAAACCAAATTTAAAAAACTAGCAACTTTAAACCGTTAGTTTTTTCCTTCCTTTTATTCTTCTTCTGGAAAGGACTTTTTTTCCGCCTGGTTTTTGCATTCTTTTTCTAAAACCATGCGTTTTTACTCTTTTTCTTTTTTTGGGTTGATATGTAACAGACATAGTGAACATACTATCAAAATTAAATACCATTGTCCAGAGCACAAATTTTTAGTGGCTCGCGACTAATGAATTATTAAAAACACAACAACATAGGAAATATAAAAAATAATTATTTAGATATATTACTTAAGCTTCTACGGTGTTATAAATATGTTACAAGTCGGAATGGGTGTAATATTTTTAATAAACCAAATTAAACCAACGACAAAAAATTATCCATAAACTGTTAATATTTGATTCATCATCCATTTTGTGTTTTAAAATTTGCTATTTTTTATTAAAATAATGGCTTTTTATCTTATTTTTTTGTCGTCTCCACAGTTTATACACATATCTATATTTATCCACTCTTTCAATTAGTTTTTTATTGTTTTAGAATTGAGTCAAATTTTGTAACTTTTCTCTAAAAACATTATAAAAATATATGGATCTAAAAAAAGTTTGGGAAAAAGCTTTGACGGATATAGAAATACAGATTTCTAGACCAAATTTTTTGACATGGTTTAAAAATAGTCGCCTTATAGAAAAAAATGACGGCTCCGGGGTTGTTGTTTTGGGAGTTAATAATAATTTTGCGAAAGAATGGATATCAGATAAATATAATAAATTAATTTTGGAGATTTTAAGAAATCTTGATCAAACAATAAACCGAATTGATTATATAGTTTTAACCGAAAGCTTAGAGGAAAAGGTTTTTATTGCTCCAAAACTGTCTCCACAAATAGAAACTGGCCAAGCTTCTATTTGTGGGCTAGGAGAAGTAAATCCGGAATCAAACCTTCACCCCAAATATACATTTAAGAACTTTGTTGTTGGTTCATCTAATGAAATGGCATATGCCGCCTCTTTGGCTGTTTCTAAAGAAATTGGAGTAAAATATAATCCTCTTTTTATATATGGAAGCACGGGACTTGGAAAAACCCACTTAATTCAATCAATTGGCAACGAAATAGTAAAAAACTATAAAAATAGAGTGCGGGTTAAGTATGTAACTAGTGAAAAATTTGTAAACGATGTAATTTGGGCCATCAGAAACAAGAGAATGGAGGACATTAAAAATAAATATAGAAATATAGATGTTTTAATTATAGACGACATTCAATTTATTGGAGGAAAGGAGAAGAGCGAAGAAGAATTTTTTCATACTTTTAACCTCTTGCATCAAAACAATAAACAAATTATCCTGTCTTCTGATAGACAACCATCAGCTATTCCAACACTAGAGGATCGTTTACGATCAAGGTTTGAAGCGGGAATGATTGTGGATATTACTTATCCTGATTATGAAATGAAAATGGCAATTGTAAAAAATAAAGCCCAAGAAAAAAACTTGAATTTAAGTGATCAAATAGCTCATTTAATCGCAACAAAAATACAAAGAAATGTAAGAGAAATAGAAGGAATTATAAATAAACTGTATTTTTATAAAGAATTTAAAAATAATTGTGAATTAGATATTAAAATGGCTGAGGAAATAATCAATAACACACTTCAGCAAACAATGGCTAATATAAATCCTCTACAAGTAATAAGGTGTGTGTGTGAGTTTTTTGAAATCTCACATAGTGAATTAATAAATAAATCTAGAAGAAAAGAAATAGTTGTTCCTAGACAAATTACTATGTTTCTTCTACGGGATATGTTGGGGATGAGTTACCCTGATATTGGGGATAAGATGGGAAAAAGAGATCACACCACAGCAATTCATTCTTATGAAAAAATATCTAATGAAATCATTAAAGATAAGAATTTAAACCAAAAAATCGTACTCATAAAAGAATTAATAAGTAAAAACTAGTAATAAACCGATAATAATTAAACCCAGTTTTTCCACAGATATTTAACAGAATATAAAAACAAAAACGCTGCTTTAAATTATTTAAATCCTTATTAAATTTAGTTCTGCACTTATACACAAACCCTATAACTTCTACTATATTATATTTAATTAATTATAGTTATAATAAAAACATGAATGTAGTTTTACTAAAAAATAATTTAAAAGATGGTATTTCAATAATATCTGGCGCTAGAAAAGAGATTTCAAATTTACCAATCTTAAAAAATTTCTTACTAGAAGCAAAAGATGATAAATTATTTATTTCTTCTACTGATCTTGAGATTGGAGTTACTCATATAATTAATGCGAAGATATTAAAAGAAGGTTCTATTACAATACCTTTTAATGTGTTTTCTCAGATTATTAATAATCTTTCTTTTGAAAGAATAACACTAGAGTCAAAAAATAATTCTTTATTTGTCACAACAGATAATTATAAAGCTAATATAACCACCTCTAATAAATCAGAATTTCCGATAATTCCAGAAATAAAAGAAAACGGAGTTAATTGTTTTACTTTTAATACTGAATATTTAGTTCAATCTTTATTATCAGTTGTATCTTCTTGTCAAATTTCTAATATTAGACCTGAATTAAGTGGTGTTTTATTCTCTTATATTAATAATGAATTTAAAGTTGTAGCAACTGATAGTTTTAGATTAGCAGAAAAAACCATTAATAATAAAAAAATAAACACCGAATATAATAATGATATTTCTTTTATTATTCCATTAAAAACAATTCAAGAAGTAATAAGAATTTTTACTATTAATAATCAAAAAGAAGAAGAGATAAAAATATATTTTGATAAAAATCAAATTTTATTTGAAACAGAAAAAACTAGCTTAATATCCAGATTAATAGAAGGAAAATTTCCTGATTATGAACCATTAATTCCTTATTCTTTTGAAACAGAGGCTGTTTTAGAAAAAGAAGACTTAACATCTGCCTTAAAACTAACCAGTTCTTTATCAAATAGATTAAATGAAATTAAGTTTATAATAGATGAAAGTTTAAAAAATATAAAAATTCATTCTTTGAGTCAAGAGTTTGGTGAAAGTGAATATATTTTATCCTCAAAAATAAAAGGAAACGCTCAAGAAATTGCTTTTAATTGGAAATATTTATTAGATGGTTTAAAAAATATAAAAACAACAAATGTTAATTTTGGTTTTAATGGAGAAAATAAACCAAGTTTAATAAAATCTCCAGATGATACTTCTTTGTTGTACATATTAATGCCTATAAAATCTAGCTAAATAAAAACCCCTTAATTTTAAGGGGTTTTTATTTAGCTACTTATTATAATCTTTGTCAAAAGTTGGAATGTTTTTTCTTGCCCAATCTAAAATAGGGTACTCCCAATTAATAAATTGAGAATCTTGATTTTGGTTTTGTGTGTCCCAAATTTCTGAAAGAGTATTTTTGTTTATATAATATAAAATTGAATGTATGTTTGGGGAAGATACTCCATTTTTTGTTATTTGATTTATATATTGACCGTTTAGCATTGGTTTGTTTGATGTGATTAATTCTGGTTTAGGGAATGTTTCTGGTTGATAATTATTTATTGTGTTTTTTAAAAAATCGTTCCAAATTGGTACAGCGGCCAAAATACTACCACCACTTCGTTGCATTGGGGTGTTGTTTGTGTTTCCTGCCCAAACACCAACTGTAATAAACGGCGTATAACCCATAACCCAAGCGTCTTTATAATCGTTTGTTGTTCCAGTTTTTAAAGCAACATCATAGCCATCAAATACAGTTAAAGATAAACTAGAATGAAAAAGATTAGATCTGGCGTCTTTGTCTGATAAAATATTATTTACCATTCTTATATATTGATTTTCAAAAACTTGAACAGGTTGATCTTTATATTCTTCTAATTTTTTACCTTTATTATCCTCAATTTTTAAAATAAAAGATTGAGAATGTTTTACTCCATCTTGAGCAAAAACAGAATAAGCATTAACCATATCTACTAATTTAACTTCTCCACCACCCAAAACTAAAGCAAGTCCATATTGAGAAGGATCTTTAAGTGTTGTTATTCCAAGAGTTTGGGCTGTTTCGATTGTGTCTTTAATTCCAGCTAGATATAAAACTTTAACAGCGATAACATTAATAGATTCAGCTAATGCCTTTCTAAAAGACACAGGACCCTCAAATGTGTTACTAAAGTTTTGAGGATGAAAACAAGGATATTCATTTTTTATATTATAATTAGGAAAAAGAGGACATTTTTGAACATCAGTTGAAAATTCTGTCGGGGCATCAAATTCAATTGTTTCTGGAGTGTATCCCTTTTTAAAAGCAGTTAGATATGCAAATGGTTTGAAAGATGACCCTGGTTGTCTTTCTCCTTGAGTGGCAACACTAAAATTTCCGTCTATAGTTTTATCAAAATAATTCGCAGATCCAACTAAAGCTAATATTTGACCAGTTTTTGGATCTTGGGCCACAAGAGAAGCGTTGTTGCCCTTATATAGCTCTAAATTCCTCTGGGCGCCATCCTTAACAGCTTTCTCGGCTATTTCTTGTTGTTTGTAATCAAGGGTGGTTACAACCTTTAATCCACCATTTTCTAATAAAGTCGTTCCATATTTATTTTCTAAATAATCTTTAACCATCATAACAAAATGAGGAGCTTTGATTGTCCCTAGTGTGGCCGGTTGAAAAACAAGTTTTTCATTTTTTGATTCTGTGTATTGGTTTTTATTTATATAACCAAGATTAAGCATTTGTTCAAGAACATAATCTTTTCTTTTTAAAAGCTCGTCTAGATGTTTTCCCCAAGGAGAATAATAAGATGGAGATTGTATCATTGCAGATAAAATAGCAGACTGGGCAATAGAAATATCTTTTGCGCTTTTACCAAAATAAACACGACTAGCAGATTCTATTCCATAAGCGTTAGCCCCATAGCTTATCTGGTTAAGGTAAAGAGTGAGAATTTCGTCTTTGGAATAATTTTTTTCTATCCAATAAGAAAGAATAAACTCTTTTATTTTTCTGGTAATTGTTTTTTCTGGTGTAAGAAAAACATTTTTTACCATTTGTTGAGTAATTGTTGATCCACCCTGAGAGAAAGTCCCTGACCTTAAATCAACAAAAAAAGACCTAAGAATACCTTTAAAATCAATGCCTGAGTGCGAATAAAACTTTTGATCTTCTGTGGCGATGGTGGAATTTTTTATATAGTCTGGTATCTGCGAAGAAGATATAACCGTTCTGTTTTGTTCCCCATGAATTTCATAAAGAAGAATTTCTCCCGTTCGGTCATATATTTTTGTTGACTGAACCGGATTAAAATCATTTATTTTTTCTGGATGAGGAAGGTTTTTAATAATTAACAAAATTTGAATTGCGCCAAAAATTCCCAAGATAAGTACAAATACAAAAACAGTTAAGAGTATTTTTTTGATATTTTTTTTCATAATTTTTTGTTGTTTTTATTATATCACTTTTAAATAAAAAATCTGCCTTAATTAAAAGGCAGATTTTTTTAGTAACTTTCTTCTTCATCATCATCATCATCATCATCATCATCAAATTCGTCATCTTCATCGTCTTCGTCACTGTTATCATCCCCTTCTCCGTTTTTCTTTTTTTTATCATCCCCTTCTGTTAAATAATCCTCGTCGCTATAATTGCCAGGAAGAGAGTCTAGATCATCAATGTCATTTGAAGAACTTTTTTTAAACAAAGACAAAATGTCGTTGTTGGTTATTGATATTGAAAACATTTTTTTGATTTTTCTCAGCGACCTTTTTAAGATTGTTGATAGATAAAATATACTTAAATAAAATATGAAGTCAAGACCCCCTAAGGAAGCCATAAATAGAAACTTAAATTTTAAATAAAATCATTTATTTTTTAAAGAATACAAAGTTACAAGAGCGATAGCAATAGCATCATAAACATCGTCTGGTTGGTTTAGATCGCCTATTTTTAAAATTATCTGAACCATTTTTGTAATAGCTTTTTTATCTGCTGTTCCGTAACCGGTTAACCCCATTTTTATTTCTCTTGGAGTAAATTCGTATGTCGGAATAAATCTTCTTTTAGCAGACAACAAAAGAACTCCTCTTGATTGAGCAACCTCAAGAGCGGTTTTTTGGTTTTTTACAAAATATAAATTCTCTATTCCAATTATGTCTGGGTTGTGTTTGTTTAAAATATCCTCAAAAGATTTTTCTAAATCAACCAAGCGTTGATTTTTGTCTTTAGATTTGACGCTTATAATTCCTCCATCAACAAAAGATGTTTTTTTGTTTTCGTGCTTAATAATACCAAAACCAGCGCGAGTGCTTCCTGGATCTATGCCTAAAATTATCATATTTGAATAGTAGTGCTTATTTTTAAAATAGCAAACTCTTTTTAGGTAATATTTTTATAATGACGAATTAAGATGTTGTTTTTGTTGTCGGTTATTTCTATGGCGATTAGGTCTATTTGGTAATTCTTTATGGATGTGTCTGGGTATTGGTTAAAATACCATTGGGCCATCCTTTTTGTTTTTATTATTTTGCTTTTTGACATATGGTCTTCTGGGGATAAGTAATCGGCTATTTTACTGGTATTTTGCCAGACTTTGCCCAACTTATCCACTTTGTTGCCAGACTCTTGTGAACAAGTTGCCAGACTCTTTAATTCGCCATCGTTTTTTGTATAAATAGTTTTTACTTCTACAAACACCATAGTTTTGTCTTTGCTTTCTGATATTATATCTAACTCTCCAAACTTAGTTGATTTGTTTTTGTTTAGTATTTTGTAGCCTAAATTCTCAAGATATTCACAGGCTATTGTTTCTCCTCTAGATCCTTTGTTTTTAGTGGTATTAATCATCAGTATTAATTATAGCAATAAAAGTTGTTTTGTTAAGTACTAATAGAAAATTTGTTTGCCAGACTCTGTTGCCGGACTTTTTCAATTAAAATGTTTCACGTGAAACATTTTAAACCAGATTTGAGATGTTTCACAGTGTTTCACACTAAGAAAGCTAGTATCCATGCGATAGGTGACTTTTAGATAAATTCAAAAATTATTAAGACAATATATATGTTTGTAATCTCTGGTGTCGAGTTTTTGTGGTTTGCCAGACTCTGTTGCCAGACTATTTTAATAAAAATGTTTCACGTGAAACATTTTAAACCAGATTTTGATGGTCAAATGAAGTTATTTTTAAGAAAGCTAGTATCCATGCGATAGGTGACTTTAACCAACGATTGACTATTTACGACTGATGACACAAGACAGTACAAAGTAGAGGATGTTCATTGTATATAAGATATGAGGTATGATAAAAATCGTAATATAAAAAACTATCAATTAGTCGGTAATTAGAGTTTGAAAGTATTATGTGTTAGAGAAGATGATTTTTTACATACCCATCAACAGACACAAGAGACTAAGCGTCTCCCGACCCCTCTCTATTCTAGTCCATTTACACACAAAAAATATTTGTTTATTTTTGTGCGTGCACCTGGACTCTCACGTCGTTCGCTTTCTGCTCTCTCCTTCAAAACCCTCGGTTTTGAATAATTTCCTACACGGGAGACTAAGCGTCTCCCGACCCCTCTCTATTCTAGTCCATTTACACACAAAAAAT
>JAVHOK010000023.1:0-2966 GCA_036170035.1 Minisyncoccota bacterium | reverse complement strand
TTGAATGGCGATAAAAACTACTAAACTCAATACTCCCAAAAGAAGACTTTGACCAAGACCAAAAACTGTAGCCATAAAGCCAGCGATAAAGGGTCCGATATAGGGAATAAAATCTAAAAGAGCTGCTAAAATGGCCAAAAATTCTGGGTTAGGAAGGGCCAAAATTTTAAAAGCAATAAAAACTAGAGTACCAACGAACAAACTTAAAATTAATTGACTATAAAACCAACCGCCAACTTTTCTTCTGGCTTTTTCCCAAAGGTAAACCGCATATTCCTCATAGTTTTTAGGACTAATTAATCTAATACCTCTTTCCACGCCATTTCTTTCAGTATTTAAAAAGAAAGCTAAAAGAAAAATGAAAAAAATAGAAAAAGCCCCACCGGCTATTTTGGCAAAAAAACTAATGGACTTAGTAAAAAAATCAAGAAATTGATTGTTTAAGGAACCAAGGGAAGAGAAAAAATTCTTAAAAGGCATTTCTGTCATTTCCCATTCTTGAATAAAATTACGAACAATCTCAGGATTAATGTTTAAATTGAATTTTGGGAGAAGATTAATGATCGTTTCTGAAATAAGGGGAATGGCTAAATAAACTAATAAACTTATTAAAAATAAAGAAATCAAATAGATAATCAAAGTAGCCAGCCAACGACTTTTAATTTTTGATGATAGATAATTAATCGGCCTCTCTAATAAAGAAGCTACAATAAAAGCTACGAGAATGAAAAGAATGATTTGGCGGAAAAACCAAATAGCTAATAAAAAAAGAAGAATTATAAAAAAGCGCCAAATACTTTGCCAAGAAATTTCTAGAACCTGTTGATTTTGATGATCGTTAAAAAACATATTAAATTGTTAATAATTTTTGAAGACGAACTTTATTCTGATGAAAACCGATTAAAGCTAAATTTAAAGATTGAGGAGTTAACAAATCCAAAGCAATTTGTCTTAAATCTTTAGGAGTGACTTGCCTGATTTTTGTAAGATATTGCTGGGGTGTTTCTATTTTATTCGTTAAAAGCAATTGTGTGCCATAACTTAAAGCTATAGTATGAACATCTTCAAATCTCAAAGCAATTTGTCCGGCAAGCAAATCCCTAGCCTTTTTGATTTCTTTTGGACTCACTGGTAATGTCTTGAAACTTTGCCACTCTTTGATGATAGCTTTAATAACCATTTCAAATCTTAAACTATCAAGACCGGCATTAATAGCCCAATACCCCGTATCTATTTTGGATTCAATAAGACTATTAACATAATAAGCGGCTCCTAATTTACCCCTTACTAACTGAAATAAACGAGAGGACATCCCCCCATCCAATACAGTATCTAAAACATTTAAAGCATAACGCCTTTTATCAAAAAGATTTATCCCTCTGACTCCTAAAATAATATGGGTTTGATCGATTTTCCTTTGTTCTAATAATATTTTTGGCTCTTTTTGTGCTTCTTGCGCTTTTCCTTTTGTCTTAGCTTTTCCTCGAGAAATATTCAGAAAATATTTTTTAACCAAAGAGGTAACTTCTTTATTATTGAAGTTTCCGCTAATGACTATTAATGTTGATTGACTTCTGTATTGAGACTTATGATAAGTTAAAAAATCATTTCTGGACATTCTTTGAATATTTTCCTTAGTGCCAGCTATTGGCCAACCAGCTGGTTGATTACCATAAAGCAATCTTTCCCATATTTCTCCGACGTAACTTTGGGGCTCATCATGATACATATTGATTTCCTCGATAATTACTCCTTTTTCTTTTTGAATCTCTTCCTCGGGGAATAAAGAATTAAGATAAATATCAGATACAATATCAATCGCCAACTCCTTATACTCTTTACTCACCCGGGCATAATAACCAGTATATTCTCTCCCGGTAAAAGCGTTATAGGCACCGCCGATGCTATCTAATTCCTGTGCAATTTCTAAATTAGATGGCCGTTTCTTCGTGCCTTTAAAACACATATGTTCCAAAAAATGAGAAATACCATTGATCCTCTTTATTTCAAAATCCGCACCAGTATTTACTAAAACAGTAATTTGAAAAGATAAAGATTCTTTTGAGGGAATCATTAAAAGACGTAAACCATTGGGAAAAGTTTTGAGCTGAAATTTATACATCGCTTGAATAATTAAAAGTTAGCTAGTTTTTCTCTCAGAAAATTTTCGATTTCCTCTATTTTAATTCTCTCCTGTTTCATGGTATCTCTTTCTCTCATAGTAACTGTTTTGTCTTCTAAACTTTGGTGGTCAATAGTTAAACACCAGGGTGTACCGATTTCGTCTTGCCGGCGATAACGCCTGCCGATAGAACCAACTTCATCGTAATCAAGAGGAACATTTAGTTCTAACTTTAATTTCTGGTAAATTTCTTGAGCTAAGTTCACTAAATCTTGATTATTCTTTAAAAGTGGAAAAACAGCTAATTTTATCGGAGCTAATTGATAATGCAGTTTTAAAACTATTCTCTTTTCCCCATTTCCATCCTGTTCTTCTTGATAAGCATCTAAAAGAAAAGCTAATAATGATCTCTCTACTCCAGCTGAGGGTTCTATAATAAAGGGTAAGTAATTTTCTTTTGTGTCTTCGTCAAAATACCTTAAATCTTTTCCAGAATGTTCTAGATGATTTTTTAAATCATAATCGGTGCGATTAGCTATTCCTTCTAATTCCCCCCAACCCTCTTCATTGGCAAAAGGAAACTGATATTCAATATCGGCGCAACTCTTAGCATAATGAGCTAATTCTTCTTTAGAGTGTTCCCGAAGCCGAAGATTTGTTTTTTTAAGACCTAAATCTAGATACCATTTTATCCTCTCTTTTTGCCAATATTCATACCATTTCCTATCTTCTTTTGGTTTAACAAAATATTCTAATTCCATTTGTTCAAATTCCCTAGTGCGAAAGATGAAATTACCAGGAGTAATTTCGTTACGAAAAGATTTACCTATCTGAGCAATACCAA
>JAVHOK010000022.1:11688-14544 GCA_036170035.1 Minisyncoccota bacterium | reverse complement strand
CTCCCTTTTTTATAGAACTGATATCTTTATACAATATAGATTATTCAATGTCAATTTGAGATGAAACAATTAAAGGTTTATAATTTAGTGTATGAAAATATTTGATACTCTTTCGGAAAAACAGGTACAAATAGAAAAAAGTAAAAAAAATCTAAATGTCTTTGTCTGTGGATTAACAGTCTATGACAAGAGTCATATTGGACACGCAAGAACATATCTTGTTTTTGATGCTTTGGTAAAATACATTAGATCTACGGGGCAAAAGGTTTTTTACCTTCAAAATGTTACAGATGTTGATGATAAAATTATTCAAAGAGCCAAAGAAAATAAAATCTCTCCTTTTGCTCTTTCAAAAAAATTTGAAAAGAATTATCATGAGATAGAAAAGAAACTCAATATCACTTCGGTAACAAAATATGCTCGAGCCTCCGAACACATAAAGGAAATAATCAAACAGATAATGACACTCATAAATAAAGGATTTGCTTATGAGTCTCCAAATGGTGTTTATTTTAGAGTAAGAAAATTTTTGGATTATGGTAAGTTATCTAGACAAAATCTTGATGACTTAAGATCGGGATGGAGAATTGATGTGGATGATAAAAAAGAAGATCCGTTAGATTTTGCTCTCTGGAAAAAGATAAACTACAAAAAAACGACTACAAAAAAAGAACCGATAATTATAGATGGTGAACCAGGATGGAAATCCCCTTGGGGACTAGGTAGACCCGGATGGCATATAGAAGACACCGCTATAACAGAAAAATATTTTGGTTCTCAATATGATATACATGGAGGAGGAGCCGATCTTAAATTTCCACATCACGAATCAGAAATCGCCCAACAGGAATCCGCTTCTGGTAAAAAACCCTTTGTAAAAATTTGGATTCACACTGGTTTTTTGTTAATTAATGGCGAGAAGATGTCTAAATCATTAAACAATTTTGTCACGATAGAAGATTTTTTGAAAAAATATAGCCCGAACACTCTTAGGCTAATGATTCTGTCTCATTCTATTAAGTCCCCCTTTGACTATACCGACGAATCGGCCATGGCAACAGAAAAAACATTCTCTTCAATTAAAAACACTCTAGAAAAACTTGATTTTGTTTTAAAAAATAGAAAAAGAAAAATAGAAAAAGAAACAATAGAAATAGAAGAATTTGAAAATAATTTTATAGAAGCTTTGGAAAATGACTTTAATACTCCAAAGGCTTTGGCAGTTGTCTTTGAGCTTATTAATTTTATCCAAAAGAAAATCTATTTTTTGCCAAATAAAGAAATAGTTAAAATAAAAAAAACTATTATTAAAATGCTTTCTATTTTGGGATTTGTAATGCCAAAAAACGAGATTATTTCAGGCAAAATACAAACAATGGTCAAAAAAAGGGACCTGGCTAAAAGTAATAAACAGTTTATCCAGTCAGATGCCTTGCGCAATAAAATAAATCAGTTAGGATACAATATAGAAGATACTCCTATCGGATCTTTCGTTTATAAAAAAGATTAAAATATAATGCCCAATTTCAAGCTTCCACCACAAGATTTAGAATCCGAGAAATCAATTCTTGGGTCCGTAATGATAGATAAATTAGCAATTACAAAGATTGCTGATTCTTTGTCTCCGAATGATTTTTATAATAGCGCCCACCAAAAAATATATCAGGCAATGTTGGATCTTTTTAATAAAAACGAACCTATTGATATTTTGAGTGTGACAAATGCCTTAAAGTCCAACGGGGACCTAGAGAAAGTTGGCGGATCATCTTGTTTGGCTGATTTAATGAATGTTGTTCCCTCTTCGGCAAATATTTATCACTACGCTAAATCCGTTAGAGAAAAAAGAGTTTTGAGGGATTTAATATCTGTTTCGGCCGAAATTAGTGAATCGGTTTTTGACGATAGAGTTAAGGTAGAAAATTTAATTGATCAAATTGAACAAAGAGTTTTTTCTGTTTCTCAAAAATCACAAGATAAAAAATATGTCGCTATTAAAGATGAGTTAAAATCTGCTTATGAAAGAATAGAAAGACTCCATCAGGGCGGAGGGAAGTTAAGAGGAGTGACATCGGGTTTTGAGGGATTAGATCATTATCTTTCTGGGTTTCAGAATTCTGATTTAATTATTTTAGGAGCAAGACCTTCTGTTGGAAAAACAACTTTGGCTTTAGATATTGCTAGAAATGCCGCTTCTAAGGGTGGAGTACCTGTTGGAATATTTTCATTAGAAATGTCCAAAGACCAGGTTGTCGATCGTTTAATTAGTGCCGAAGCAGGAGTTCCTCTTTGGAAATTAAGAACAGGAAAACTAACTGGCGAGAACGACTTTGTTCAAATTCAACATGCCCTAGATAGACTTTCTCAAATGCAGATATTTATTGATGACACGCCAAGTCCAAATATTATGCAACTAAGAGCAATCTCTAGGCGCCTTCAATCAGAACATGGTCTTGGTCTTGTTTTGATTGATTATGTTCAACTGATACAGCCTCTTTCTAATTATGAAAATTCTGTCCAGCAATTTACTGAAATATCCCACGGTTTAAAATCTCTTGGCAGAGAATTAAATATTCCAGTTTTAGCTGTTTCACAGCTTAACCGTGCCGTAGATAGTCGCGATATAAAAATCCCCCGGCTTTCTGATTTAAGAGAAACGGGATCATGGGAACAAGATGCTGATGTGGTTATGTTTATTTATAGGCCAGAAAAAAATAAAGTAGAACAAAGTTTAGAAGAAGATCCAAGAGCACAGGTGATTATTGCTAAACACAGAAATGGTCCAACTGGATTTGTGGATCTTATCTTTGATTCTGAAAATGTTACATTTAAAGAAATAAGTCGCACTCATGGACAAGA
>JAVHOK010000022.1:0-11588 GCA_036170035.1 Minisyncoccota bacterium | reverse complement strand
ATTGATATAAAAAATGCTTCCTGAAGAAATAAAAAGATTTGTAGAGGCGTTTTCAAGAATGCCATCAATTGGCCCTAGGCAAGCAACCAGACTAGCGTTTTTGCTTACTACAAAACAGATTGGGAGTCTTGATATAATTATAAGTGCGCTAAATGGGCTTCAAAATGTAAAAATTTGTGCAAAATGTTTTTTTGTACACACTAATAACGAAAATCTTTGTAATATATGTTTAGATAAAAATAGAATTGAGGATATTTTTATGATTGTAGAAAAAGAAACTGATTTAATAACTATAGAACAAACAGGAAAATACAAAGGACAATATCTTATTATGGGGCAACTAATAAAAAGCGGATTTTTAGAGAGCTGGCAAAAACTTAGACTAAATATATTGAAAAAATATATTGAAGATAACCTAACAGAAAAAAAAGCTACAGAAATTATTTTAGCCCTTAACCCAAATACATATGGAGATTTAACCGCTTCTTTAATTAAAAAGGAATTGAGCAATTATACAAATAAAATATCAAGAATAGGCAGGGGCATTCCAACAGGTGGAGAGATAGAGTTTGCCGATCCAGAAACTTTAGAGCATTCAATTTTAAGGAGAGAATAAAACTCCCCTCTTTCTAGGAAGGGGGAGGAATGAAAAAACACAAAAACTTATATAGAAGAATCACGAAAGAACAAAGAAAAAAGATAATGATTAGACAAAAGATGAAACACCTTATAACCCTAGGCGTTTTTTGACAAGCAGATAAAAAAATCAACTTGATTTTATCTTTGTTGGTGTAATAAAAAATAGAGAAAAGACCAAAAATAACAAGACCAACATACATCATAATATCAAAAAGAATAGAATAGTGATGTCCTTCCATGATCTCCTCCTTATCCTCATTATGAACTAATTTAAATCTAAAACATATTTAAAATAAAAACAACCCCCGAGAGTGGGGGCTGTTTTTCAAAGTTTATTTTATAGAAATAATTTTTACTTCTGTAAATCTTTGTCTGTTGCCTTTGGTTTTTCTGACTCTGGCTTTGGAATGATAGTTAAAGGTAATTTTGGTTTTTGCTTTGTCTTGTCTGATAATTTCGGCTTCTACTTTAGCATCAACCTTGGGATTTCCAACATCAACCTTGCTACCTTCGGCGGTAAAAAAAACTTCATCAAAAACAACCTTTTCTCCGGCTTCGCCTTCAATCTTTTCAATTTTTATTTTATCCTCGGGAGAAACAACATATTGCTTTCCACCGGTTTTAATGACTGCAAACATATAGGAAAATATTATCAAAAGAAATAAAAAAAGTCAAGATTACACAGACTATATACAAACTAAAACACGAAAGAAAACTATTAAGTATAATATTTCTATTTTATTAAAATTATTAATTAATTCATTCTAACGAGCTTAAATATCTCTTTTGATTTTTTTATAGATAATCTATCCCCTTCTTTAACAGTTAACATCTTGGAATTATTATCAGCATAGATTTGAGCCGGTCCTCTTTTTATTTCAACATCAATAATGTCATTTTCGTTAATAACGAGATGATCAGTCGATTCAGTGCTATTATTAAATGCAATTCCTATACCAACATAAAAAATACTATCAGTGATTGATCTAAAATATCCAGAAGCTCCAAAAATAGTGGCGGCAACAATTCCATCTCCAATTATCTCTCCATAAAAATCTATTTGGTTTATTCTGACGATATACCTTAGAGCGTGCCTAGGATCAAAATTGTGAATAACAATATCATTAATACCTGTAATTTTCTTATTTTGATAGATGGCATCTAGTTTATATAAATTTTCTATTTGATATCTTTTATTTATTAATCTATAAACTATTTCTTCAAAAGAAAAAGGTAGACACTTTTTACAAACTCTCGATTCTCTGATAGCCACTTTTGGAATGCCTGGATATTTTGACTCTGCTTGCATTAAAGATCCATCTCCGCCAAAAACTATAACAAAATCCCCCTTTGTTTTAACAACGCTAATTTTATTTTTTTTAAGAAAACTAATATGATTTCTATTATATTTTCCAAAAAGAATAATTTTCATAATATCTAGACAGTTTGACTATTTTTATTTCTAGAAACAAAGACAATAAATTTATACCCTATAAAGTTCCAAACTAACGAAGCTAGTGTAGCTACTAAAGCTCCGACATTTGCCCAGCGTTCTTGAGAAAATCCAAAAAGTGGTTTTATATAAGAAACAACCAAAGAAGCAATAAATACATTAATAACTAGCCCCCCAACACTAACCACAAAAAATTTTAGCACTTCTTTGGTATTAGCTTGATTGTCGGATTTAAATGTCCAGTATTTATTCCAGAAATAGCTTCCTCCATTAGAAACCAAAAAGGAAATCGCCTTAAAAATTGCGAAAGAAACACCACCGGCAATACCGCTAAGAGCAATAAGCATATTTAAAACTCCCCAATCCAAAAAAGTATTAAAAGCTCCAACGGCAGAGAACTTTGCTACCTGTAAAACAACAGGAATTTTTTTTGAAATCAGAGACGCAAAATAAAGCGCTACAACCGCCAAGATGACAAAGAAGATGATTAAAAATAAAGAATTTTGGAAATTAATTTCAAAAAATCCAAGTTTAATATTATTTAAAATTGGTAAAGAAAAAATTGCAAAAAATAAACCGATAAAACCAACAAGAAGATAATCTTTTTTCGTTAACATAATTAATAAAATATTTTTTAATAATCGCCTTAATCAATCTTAATGCATTTAGAAAATAATATCAAAAAAATATCCCCCTTTTTAGGGGGAGGTATTTTTAATTTGTAGGAAAAACGGATGATAATCCAGAAAGAACAGTCACCATCATAATGGCTACTAAAATAACAATTATCCATCTCGCTCTTTTATTTAATTTCATAGGTGATATTAACATTAACACTTATTTCTTGCGTACCAGGCTGAATAACCGGAGCTATGGATTTAGCTGAAGAAACCATCATATCCCCTCCGTAGCCTCCCACAGCGTCCCTGTATTGATTATAGCCACCGTCCTGATAATCAGAAACACTGATGATTCTACCTAATTTAATACCGTTTTGCTCTGAAATTGCCTTGGCTTTGTCCTGGGCTTTTTGGAAGGCTTTAGCACGAGCTTCGGCTAGACCTTTTTCCATATCATCAACTACAAAAGAAATGTTCCCAATTTTGTTTATACCCATTTTTGGTAAGGCATCTAAGACAGTAGATATCTTTGAAAAATCCCTAATTTTTACACCAACTGTTTGGGTCATTGAATACTTAACTATTTTAGGAACAAACTCCGATGAAACACCATTATACATAGGAGTAATATATTGAGAATAAACAGGATAAATATTATATTCAGTAGTTTTAATATCATCTTCAGCTATACCCTGTTGCTTAAGCATTGTAATGGATTCATTCATTTTTTTATTATTTTCTTCCTGCGCAACAGAGAGATTAACATTTTCTGTGACAACGGAAAAACTAACGCTAGCCGTATCAGGTTTGATATTTACCTTGTCTGAAGCAGAAATATTAATTGTTCTTGGTGACATTAAAGAATTTGTATATCTACTAACTGGACCAAAAAAAACAATATAAATCAACACTATAGTAGCCACTCCAACAAAACCGGCAAGTGTTTTATAAAGTGCTTCTTTTGACATATCTTTATCCATATTATATTTTTTTATTAATTTTATTTAACCTTTTTTATTATATAATCAATCTCCTTTTTGATCAAACTAGCTGATCCAACCAAAAAACCATTTATCTCTGGGAATTTTATGAATTCATCTATGTTTTTTGAATTGACACTCCCACCATATAAAACTTCTATTTTTCTATCATATTTTTTAACAAGAAAACTTTTTATTCTTTTTATCATTTCAACCGCTAACTCAACATCAACGGTTTTGTCTCCACCAATTGCCCAAACAGGTTCATAGGCAACTATTAAAGAATCATTTGATTGATACCCAGATAAATTTTCACTAATCTGTTTTTTGATAAAATCAAAGGCATTTTCTAAAGAAGTTTTCTGCAACTCCCCAACGCAAAGAATTGGGACTATTTTACTTAAAGTTGATTTTTCAATTTTAAGAGATATTTGTTCGTTGGTTTCTGAAAAAATATACCTTCTTTCGGAGTGTCCAATAATTGAATACTTTATTCCAATATCCTTTAACATTTTTGAAGAAACTTCTCCGGTATACGCTCCCCCATCTTGATAACAAAGATTTTGAGCAGAAAGTTCTATTAGTTTAGTAATTCCTTTTTCTTTAATAAATTCAGACAACAAGGAAAGATAAACAAAAGGGACAGCTGTAATAACAGAATGATTATATTTTTTTGCCGATGAAACAATATCTAAAATAATTTTTTTCGCCTCTTTAAGAGTATTTGGATTTTCTTTCCAATTAAAAATAATTTTTTTCATTTATTTAAGAATTAATTTTTTTCTTTGCAAAGTGTCTCTTCGCCCACCAAAAACCAAAAACGAGAATAACAGCTAGTATTAATACATCAAATTGTCTAAAATATTTTTCCACAGATTGCCAATTTTGTCCTAGAAACCAACCAATATAAGTTAGAAAGATTGACCAAATAAAAGATCCGGCAAATGTCAGAGAAGAAAATTTGAAGATATTCATCTTTCCCAAACCGGCAGGTAACGATATAAATGTTCTAACTACGGGTAAAATCCTCGAGAAAAAAACTGACCAAGACCCATACTTATCAAACCATTCTTTGGATTTATTTAGAAATTCGTCTGAGATAAAAAATTTAATAATTTTTACTTTCATTCTAATCCTAACAATCCAAACGGCTAGATAATAAGAAACAATTGAACCAAAAACATTACCAAGGGTTCCAACGGCAACAACCCACCAAAAAGACAATTCTCTCTTTTGAGCCAGAAATCCAGAAAAAGGCATAATTATTTCGCTAGGAATAGGAATATTAGCACTTTCTAGGGCCATTAATGAAAATATTCCAACATATTTAACCGACTCAATAGTTAAAATGACAATGTGCGATAGATAAGCTAAGATAGGCGCTATCATAAAAATAGACGGATAAAATTAATTTTTGTTGCGACTAATTGATTTTTAATATTTTTGCTCCTTCTTCTGGAAACACAGAATTAATTTCTACTCCAGTTTCTAATTCAAACCCAGCAGATATATTCGATCGTGGAATAACTTCTATGTGCCAATGGTAATGAGGACTTTTAATTTTATCGAAAACTGGAGCAGTATGAATAAAAAAATTATAATCTGGATCATTAAGCTCTTTTTTGATTTTATTAAGAACTTTTCCAAGGACGCTTGAAACACCCAAGAGAATATCTTTGGAAGAGTCTTCGAAACAAGGAATGTGTTTTTTGGGAAAAATATTAACTTGAAAAGGTTCCTTGGAGGCAAACGGTAAAAAAGCAATTATACTCTTATCTTCGTAGATGATTCTTTTTTTATCTTTTTGCTCTTTTTTTATAATATCACAATGAATACATTTTTTATTCTTTTTATAATATTTAGCGGAACTATCAATTGATCTACTAATAGCATTAGGAATAATAGGAATAGCGATAATTTGGTAATGAGGATGAAAGACGCTCGCTCCTGCGGTTGGGCCATAATTTTGAAAAATAGAGACATAAGCGATTCCATTTAAAGAGGCAAGTTGTTTATATCTTTTCTGAAAAGCTAAAAAAACTTGATTTTTTTGATCATCGCTAAGAGCGCCAAAAGTTTTGTTATGATCTTTGGTAATTAATAAATCATGGCAACCAAAACCGTCGGCGACAAAATACATATCATCTTTGCTAAAATGAGATTTTAACCTAAGCGATTCTGCGGAAACGACAGGAAAAAGATTAGGCACAACTTGAAGAGTCCACTGACTTAATGGTTTATTTTTTGGAAACCAAAAATAAGGGATCTTATTCTGATTTTTTTGAGGATCATCAAAAGGACATTCTCTTTTTGAAACTTTAACTCTTTTGATTTTGTTTTTCGCAAAATCAGATGGTCGACTGACTCTTTTAGGGGCAATTAAAACCCATTCCCCAGTTGTAGAATGATATCGAAACTCAGAATTCATAATTAGATTATAACATTTTTAAAATTATATAACCAACATATTTATTTTTTTATTCTATTTTCATAATACCATTCAAAAATTTTTTTACCGACAGGAACCGCGTTCAAACTTCCCTCTTTAGCATCTTCAATTAAAACTAAAACTGCAATCTGTTGTGGGGCAGAATTAAATTTTTTATCAATAGTTTGTTGATTTAAACTTTCATTGTTATCTGGAATATTAAATCCAACAAAAAAAGCATTGGTTTTTTGATTATTTTGGATTTGAGCTGAACCGGTTTTTCCAGCTAATTTCATCGGAATAGAAGAAAGAGAATGAGAAGTCCCGTAGTCTTTGTTAACGCCATCTATCATTCCTAGTTTTGCCTCTTCTATATTTTGAAAATCTTGAATATCTAAATTATATACAGTCGGCATGGTTGTTTTAATAATATTAGAAAAAGAATCTTTAATTTCTTTAACAAAATATGGTGTTGGTAATTTACCGCCGTTAGCAACAGAAGAAATATATCTTAAAAGCTCTAGCGGAGTAATCATTAAATCTCCTTGCCCGATAGAAACGTTATATGTATCTCCAATTCTCCAAATCTGACCGGTTCTTTTTTCTTTTATCTCAGGATCTGCCAAAACTCCAGTTGCCTCATTAGGATAATCAATTCCAGTTTTTTTATCTAAACCAAATTTTTTCCAATATTCTTGTAATTTATATATCCCTAGACCTTTTTGTTCTTCAAATCCACCGCCAATATAATAAAAATAAATATTACTAGATTTAGCCAAAGCTGAATACATATTTACCCAGCCATTAGCCTTCCAATCTAAAAAACGAGAAGGTTTATCTGGATTATAAGGATTAGGAAGCTCTATATATCCTATTGAGAGAAAAGATTTTAATGGATCAACAATTTTCTCTTCTAAAGCAGCGACGGCAACTAACGGTTTGATTGTTGAACCAGGACTATAAAGTCCAGAGATAATTCTATTAAAAAGTGGCTTTTGTTTATCAATAAATAAATCCGAGGTTAAATTATTATTATCATAACTTGGCAAACTAACCAAAGACAGAACCTCTCCATTTTGAGGATCTATTGCAAGCCCCGCTCCTGAGGTACGACCCAAAGACGAAAGTTGATCTTTTAATGTGTTATAAAAAACTTTTTGAAGACCAGCATCAATGGTTGTATAAAGTCCATTACCCGTAACGGGATTAGAAACGGTTTTGTCATCTATGTTTTCTCCTTTAGCGTCTTTGTATTTAAGAGCTAGACCATCTTTCCCCCTTAAGTAATCATCGTATTGAAGTTCTAACCCAGCTTTTCCTATGTCGTCGTTAAGTTTAAGATTTTTATCTTTATTAAGATCGTCTTTATTAACCAAACTCGTATATCCAAGAATTTGAGCAAATGTTGGTCCGTCAATATATTCTCTAGAAAAGTTATTTTCTATGGCTATGGCTGGAGAATCTATTTTTTTTAATTCAATAATTTGATCAAGAGGAACATTTCTAGCAATAGGATAATAAGCTTGACGCTCTAAATCAGAATTAATAATTTCAGATTCAATTTTTGTAATATCAAATGGAATAATCTTATTAACACTTTCTAATGTTTCTTTAATTTTTGATCTATCCTTGAGAATCTGCGAAAGATTAACATTGACTTCAAAAGTAGGCTTATTTTTTAGAAGTGGCTCTCCATATCTATCATAGATAATACCCCTTGGGCCTTTTAAAATAATATGTTGACCGGCATTAATTGAAGCCCTGTCTTTGTATTGGCTAGAAAGAAAAACTTGGAAATAAGCAACTCTGAAAAAAACAATTAAAAATATAAAAAAAACAATCAGTCCAATAATTTTAAAAACGCCCGAAGAGAGTGGTTTGTCCACCATATTATAATTATCATCTAAACCGATGAATATTGACTCTTCTAATAAAAGATTTTTTTTAGCCATAGTCCGAAGAAAAATAATAATTCTCCTAATAATATATTAAAAACAAGCTCCATAACAAAAACCAATGAAAAGATTAAGCCAACCTGTCCAACAGAAAGATAAAATAATAACTGAAAAAAGGTGATTATAAAACCGATTGTTAGGTAATTTTTTTTATAAAGAAAATGTTTTGAGATAAAAAATGAAAGAAAGGCAATAATACAAAGGATAAAATATTCCCAATCAAAAAAAGGAGAATATTTTATTACAAATATAGATAACAAAGCATAAGTAGAAAAAAGAAGAAAATCACCTACAAAAAATCCCAAAACGGAAATAAAAACTAAAACAAAATTTGGTTTAATAAAATGTAGAGGTAAAAGAAAATTAAGCCAAGTTAAAACAATATAAATAAAAAAAAGGATAAAACTTATTAGTCTGACTGATTTTAAACTTGCTCTCTCCATAATAAATTTATTTATCTGATTTTATGAAATATATGTTTTTAATCTCACTAATTTGATAAGGTAAAGTAATTTCTGCCTCCAAAAATGATTTTGTCTCATCCTCATAAACTTTTGAAATTGTCCCAATAAATAAACCAAAAGGAACATCTTTAGCTGAGGCAATAATTTTATCACCCGAGGAAATATTTTTTGTTTTATCAATAAGAGTAATTCTGGGATTAACTCCACCCTGGAGCAAACCTTGGATTTCTTCTTTCCCAATTTTGACAGGCAAAGTAAATTTAGGATCATAACTAGTAATAATTTCACTTTGATATTTTTTTACATTAGAAACTTGTCCAAGAAAAACAGTCTTTGAAATAGTAACCGCCTGACCCAAAAAAATTCCATCGTCCGAACCAACATTAGCATAAATTCTGTTTTTCTGATTGAAAGGATAAACTGAAAATATTTTAGCAATAATAGAACCATTAGAGGTTTTTAAAGAATAATAATTTTGATTGGCGCTGACTTCATTTTTTAAATCTTCTACTTGAAATTTAAGATTTTTATTTTCTTCAACAATAGAAGAAAGAGAAAAAATATATTTAAAACTATTTAAATAAGGCTTTTTAAAATAAAAACCCGTTCCAAATATAAGAAATAAAAGAATAATTGGAATAGTAATATAGAGCCATTTTTTCATATTTTTTTAAAACTTACTCAACACTAATTGGTTTGATTAAAGATGAAAATATGTCTTTGTGTTTGTCTATGTTTTCAACAGCAATGCCAGTTCCCCTAACGACACAAGTAAGAGGATCATCAACAATAACCGTTTTGACAGATAATTCTTTTTCAATTAATTCCGGCAGTCCTCTTAATAAACTTCCCCCGCCAGACATATAAAGTCCATACTTAAGAATATCTCCTGAGAGTTCGGGAGGAGTTTTTTCTATTGTATCTCTTATAGCTTCAACAATTTGTTTAAGAGAAGAAAGAATTGCCATTCTAATTTGAGGACTTTTAATAAGAATTTCTCTGGGTAGGCCGGTAGCAATGTCTCTTCCTCCAACGCTCATTTCAAGACGCTCATCCATAGGCAAAGCTGATCCTATTTCTATTTTAATTCTCTCGGCAGTAGCTTCTCCTATGGCTAAACGAAAATCTTCTCTAATAAATTTAATAATATCATCATTAAGTTTATCACCGGCTACTTTTAAGCTTCTAGAAACAACAACTCCACCCATAGAGATGATGGCAATTTCGGAGGTTCCTCCACCAATATCAACAACCATACTTGCTGTTGGTTCCAACATTGGTAGATTGGCGCCAAGAGCAGCGGCAATTGGTTCTTCTAAAAGAAAAACACTAGAGGCTCCAGAAGAAATAACAGCATCTTCAACTGATTTTCTTTCTACTTCGGTTAAGTTGGTTGGAATAGCCACAACTGCTCGAATATATTTAAAGATTGAATCTTTTTTAACTTTTTTTAAAAAGTGTTTTAAAATTTCTTCCGTCATTACAAAATCAGAAATAACACCGTTAATTAAAGGTCTAATAACATCAATATAATGAGGAGTTCTTCCTAACATCCTTTTGGCTTCATCACCAACAGCGGTCACCTGACCGGTTTTGTTATTAATTGCTATAACAGTTGGTTGGTTATGAATAATACCTTCATTTTTGAGATAAATAAGGGAATTAGCGGTTCCTAAATCAATACCTATATCGGTTTTAAATCTATCAATAAATGTCATATTTTAAGGTCTACTTATTTTAACGGTCAAGTCTTACTCACTTTTAACATACTTGGTTAGATCGGAAAAATCAATAATATCAGTATTTTGGCTATTTCTCAATTTAAATTCTATTTTGCCGTGGGTTTTCTGACTAACAACTAAACGAATTGGGATACCAATTAAATCACTTTCGGCAAATTTTTCGCCAGGGCTTTTATCAACTCTATCGTCATAAAGTGTTTCTACTCCCATCTGATTTAATTCATTATAAACTTTTTGGGCTAATTTTAAGACATCTTGGTTAGATTTTTCATCTTTGCTATGTAGAGCAATTAAATGAACACCAAAAGGAGCAACACTCTTTGGCCAAATAAGACCTTTATCGTCATGAAAAATTTCTGCCAATATCCCCATTATACGAGAAATGCCCATTCCATAACAACCCATAATAACATTTTTATTTTCACCGTTTGAATCTTTAAAAGAAAGTTGAAATGGATCAGAATATTTAGTCATAAGCTTGAAAATGTTGGCTGTCTCGGAAGCTTTTTTCTCTTCTAAATTAGTTGACCGACAAACAGGACAAGATTTTTGCTCTTCAATAATTTCTTTATTAACAGCAACTTTACATTTTTGACAGACATAAATTGTATCTTCTCCATTTTCTAAAATAGTTTGAAATTCATGAGAATATTTAGAGAAGCTTCCTCCAGAAGAATATGTCTTAACAGTAATATCTCCAATACCAAAATCAGAAAAGATTTTAGCATAGGCCTTTTCAACCATCTGATAATACTCATCTAAACTTGCCTCATTGGTATGAAAAGAATATAAATCTTTCATAATAAACTCGCGACCTCTTAAAATACCCGATTTGGCTCGTGGTTCGTTTCTTAATTTAGTTTGAATTTGATAAAGTCCAAAAGGTAAATCTTTGTAAGAAAAAATTGTTTTTTGAGCAAGAGGAACAATAATTTCTTCGTGAGTTGGCCCAAGAGCATATTCTTTATCTTCTTGAGCTTTAACTTTAAAAAGAACATCTAAATTTTCCCATCGTCCGGTTTTTTGCCAATTTTCTTTTGGATGCAAAACTGGCATCAAAAGCTCTTGAGCTCCGACTTCATCCATTCTTTGTCTAACGATTTTTTCTATTTTTTTAATAACTTTTAGACCTAGGGGTAGATAAGAATAGACGCCAGCCATTAGTTTATCAATAAAACCAGCTCTAATTAAAATCTGAGCATTGTAGGCCTCTTCGTCTTTTGGAAATTCTTTTCGAACAAAATTTGATAATTTAGATTGAAGCATACCTAGTAGTGAAACTGCGAGTTTTTATCAAAAAGATAATT
>JAVHOK010000021.1:0-3006 GCA_036170035.1 Minisyncoccota bacterium | reverse complement strand
ACAGAATAAGAGAAACGATGTACCAGATAAGATTTTTCTTTGATGCAAGTCTTTGTTCTTGTTTTAATTTTAGATCGTAAAAATAATAAACAAAAACTAATCCAGAAAGAGACAAAACAGAAATAATTTTGAGAACAAATTTTGTAGCTAATTCACCATCTAAGAATCTAAAGACTAAATTAATTAAAGATCCAACCATAATTGCAACGGCGATAAATAAAACTATGTAAGTAATCCATTTTCTAGAAGCGCTTTGGTCTTCTATTTTTTCTTCTTTGAGAAATTTATTTATAAGACGAGAGATTATAAAAAATATTATTCCAGCAACAAGAACAGAGGCAACTCCATATTTGGCTGATTCTTGTGAAATGGTTGACCAGTAAATTCCAGCCGAGTCGGTTTCTTTTATAAACTTGTTAATTGCTTGAAATAAAATTGCGCCAATGCCGGTTGTTAAAAATCCCAACGCTAAAAAATTGACCAGATATATAAAAAACTCCCCCGCCGATCCTATTTTTTTGTTTTCCATAATAGTAATTATACACAAATAAGTAGAAAGTGATAGATCAGATCTAAAAAGATGCCTTATCAGGCATTTTTTTAGATTAATTCATTTAGAACCATTATAATTGTTTTTATCACCCCTATCATTTATAGGGGCATCATCATCTTCTCCTTCTTTTGTTTTGTTCTCATTAATGTTCATACACAACTTACTCTCATGAAAATCCTCTTTCCCTTTTTCTATCACTCTCTTACAATAAGGGCAAATTCTGCCATCAAAAGATTCACTCTTCTTATCGCATTCTTTTTCTGGATTTTTACCCGGATCACCAGAAGATGCTCCTGCCATTATTTTTTCAAACATATTTTTATTTGTTGTTACTTTTAATGCCTTAATTTTACTACTATGTTTTTGAAAAGACAAGTATTGATATCAATCTTGAATTAGACGAGAAATATTATATTCAAAAACATAATTAAAGTCATAAGTTGTTCTTACCACTCCTCTACCATAAGAAAATCCTTGTTTTTTGATGGAAGGCGCTGGTAAATAGCTTCAGTCACAAAAGGCATAAAGGGATGAAGAATAATTAGAGATTGAACAAGTATTTGATACAAAGTTTTTCTGGCAGAATTTTTTCTATTTTCATCAATGTTCTCATCAAAAATAATTTTCTTCTCGGCCTCAATAATAATATCAGCGAAATTGTGCCAAACATAATGATAAGCAACTTCCGCCGATTGAGAAAGACGGTGTTTTTCTATATTATCCCCCACTTCTTTTTTTACTTTTTGCAACTCCTCTATATATTGTTTATCTTCATTACATAGTTCTGCATTTTGCCAATTTGAATTAGCGTCAGCTTGAGTCAAAACAAAGCGGGCAATATTCCAAAGTTTATTAGAAAAATTTCTATATCCTTTAATTTTATTCTCATCATAAACCACATCTTGCCCAGGAGAATTACCAACAACAAGAGCCATTCTTAATGCATCGGCTCCATATTGCTCAACTACTCCAAGAGGATCAACAACATTGCCTTTGGATTTAGACATCTTTTGTTTATCTTTGTCTCTAACAAGTCCGTGCAAATAAACGGTTTTGAAAGGAACTTTACCAGTTTTATAAAGTCCGAGCATTATCATTCTAGCTACCCAGAAAAATAAAATATCATAACCAGTTTCCATTACAGAGGTTGGATAAAAATCATTAAATAACATACTACTCACAACTGACGACTGACGACCAGATTCTTTATCTGTGTTGTTTATTGTAGATAATTGGTTATTGGTTGCTTGTGTCATCAAAGTAGCATACGGCCATTGACCAGAAGAAAACCATGTATCAAAAACATCGGTTTCTTGATGTAATTTATCGCAACCACATTTAGAACATTTTTTAGGAGGATTTTTTTCTAAATTAATAGTTACTTCTAAACATTCGTCACAATACCAAACTGGAATTTGTATTCCCCAGACAATTTGTCTGGAAATATTCCAATCGCGAATATTTTCCATCCAATGAAAAAATATTTTTTCTTGAAATTCTGGGACAATTTTTATTTTACCGGACCTAACAGCATCAATAGCTGGTTGAACAATTTTTTCTTTTCCTTTTTTTGTAAGATCAATAAACCATTGAGGCATAATCATCGGTTCAACTATGTTTTTACATTTATAACAAACACCCACTTGATGTTTGTAAGTTTCTGTTTTTTCTAAAGCCCCTTTTGATTCTAAAATCTCTATTGATTTTGCTCTGGCTTCTGAAACTTTCATACCTTGTAATTCACCGGCAAATTCATTAAATCGCCCATCAGGATTTAAAGTTTTTATTGTTTGCAAGTTATGTCTTTTACCAACTTCAAAGTCAACTGCATCGTGAGCGGGAGTTATTTTAAGAGCGCCAGTTCCAAAAGATTCATCAACCGCATCATCAGATACTATTGATATCTCTCTAAAGTTTGAGGCATTAGATACTGACTCTATTGGTTTTATTACTTTTTTACCGATCCAATCTTTCCATTTTCCATTAGGATTAACAGCAATAGCCACATCCCCAGGAATTGTCTCTGGTCTTGTTGTCGCGACCGTGATAAAACTTTTTTTATCTAAAGTGAAATATTTTACATAATAAAGTTTATCCTCTCTGTCTTCCCAAGCAACTTCTAAATCTGAAAGAGATGTTTGATGTTTAACGCACCAATTAACAACACGAGAATCACGATAAACAAGTCCATCATCATAAAGTTCTTTAAATGTTTCATAAACTATTTTTATAACTTTTTCATCAAGCGTAAATGTCTCTTTGGTCCAATCGCAAGAAGCTCCAATTTGTCTGATTTGATTTTCCATATGATATTTATTGCTCTGAGTAAAATCCCATATCATTTGGTAAAGTTTTTTTCTTCCGCCGTTTTCTTTGAGAATTTCGAATCTACTTGTCCCATCTTTTTCTAATTTTTTTTCAAAGACAACCTGGGTCTCAAATCCAGCGTGATC
>JAVHOK010000020.1:2293-14638 GCA_036170035.1 Minisyncoccota bacterium | reverse complement strand
TGAAGGCACAGGCACTTCTGCTCTAGACTCATCAGGTAGTGGCAATACAGGCACTTATAATACAGAAGCAGCAAGAATAAATAATGGCAAAATAGGAAAGGGTCTTTTTAATAATAATGGTGGTGGTTACATTTCAATACCACAAACTGCATCTCTTAATCCAACAGATCCTAATCTAACCGTTTCGGCATGGATAAAAACAAATACAATTGCTAATACTTGGCAGACTGTTTTTGAATCGAGCGGAAATTTAAATTATGCTACTGGATATTATCTTGGTATATTCCAGAATGTTTTTCTTTTTAAATTAGGAGGAAATGGATTAGGGTGGAGTCAAGTTAATGTTAATGTTAATGAAGTTGTTACAGGAGATTGGGTGTACGTAGTTGGGACGGCGGACGCAGTGTCAGAAAAAATATATATAAATGGTATTCTTGCACAAAATGTAGGATACACAGTATCCTCAATAGCCTATGAGGCATATCCAAATACTATTGGCACTCTGGCTTATGGAGCTGGAGGCTATATGTTGCTTGGAACAATTGACGATGTCCGCATCTACAACCGTGCCCTTTCTGCCTCTGAAATTATGAATATCTATAATGCTACTAAGTAAAAAGAAGCAACATGTGTATAAGGTATAATGTATGCCGTATGTAGTATAAAGAAACTTTAAAATTAGAATCAAAAACAGTCCGCTATCAAGCGGATTGTTTTTGTGGTTGATGTAAGTTGTTTAATCAGGTATGCTAGAATAAATATAAAGTTTATAAAGTGGAAAGTTAGTAAAGTGATAAGAAAATAAGCCATGGTTGATATTTTAAAAAAAATTGATTGGAAAATAATGATTTGTATGATGGTGCTAATTGGCGCGGGAAGTTTAAGTTTGCTTAGTTCTCATCCAGATTTTTTTAATAAACAGATTTTATGGATAATTATTGGACTTTTGTTCCTCGTGGGAATAATTATTTTGGATCTTAGGTCTTTTTTAGCGAGCAAAGCTGTCATCTATGGAATATATTATTTAATTAATGGACTTTTGATCTTTACATATTTTTTTGCTCCGTTAGTAAAAGGAAATAGAGCTTGGCTTATAATTGGACCGTTTCAGTTTCAACCATCGGAATTAGCTAAGATAGGACTTGTGATATTTTTGGCTTATTATTTTTCTAAAAAACATATTGGTATTAATAAGTGGTCTACTTTAATTAGTTCTTTTATCTATACAGCTATTCCAGCTATTTTAATTGCGATCGAACCAGATCTTGGGAATGCAATGGTTTTAATATTAGTTTGGTCTGGATTTATTATGGTTTCTGGTTTGCCATTAAAAAGATTGGCTTTGGGATTTGTTTTGTGTGCAATAGTTGGAGTAATGATGTGGACAAGTGTTTTAAAGGATTATCAGAAAGAAAGAATTCTTGGTATGTTTAATCCAGAAAAAGATCCATTGGGAGTAAATTATAATGTGATTCAATCAAAAATAGCGATTGGTTCTGGGGGACTTATGGGTAAGGGTTTTGGTCAGGGAACACAAGTTCAACTTGGATTTTTGCCTGAATCCCAAAATGATTTTATTTTCTCAGCAATAGCGGAAGAAGGAGGTCTTTTTGCTATTAGCCTAGTTTTATTTTTCTTTGCTTGGATGCTGATTAGATTAGTTTCAATGGGAAATATGGTGGACCTGAGTTTTTATTCTTTTTTGATTTTGGGGGCGGTGATATTATTTTTGATTCAATTCATTTTTAATGTGGGATCTAATTTGGGACTTTTGCCGGTAGTCGGGGTGACTTTACCTTTTGTTAGTTATGGGGGGTCAAGTATTTTAGCCAATATGATCTTAGTCGGCATTATTCAATCTGTTGTGAGTAGAAAATAAAGTTTAGATTTTTATATGTCAAATTACATAAAATACATATTGATTATTATTATTATTTTTTTAGGGGTAATTTGGTCTATCTGGTCTTTTAATCAATTAATTTCCTCATCTCTAAATAGTTTAGATGGTCAGATTTTTAAGATTAGCGAAGGAGAGGGGGTCGGGGAGATTGTTCAAAAGCTAGATGAGGGTGGCTTTATTAAATCAACATTTATTTTTAAAGGATATATGTATGTTTTTGGCTATTATTCTAAGTTAAAGCCGGGAGTTTATAAAATTTCGCATGATATGAATATGATTGATTTGGTTAGGGTGCTTATTCATGGATCGCCAGATGTAGAAGTAACAATTTTTCCTGGAATGACTATGAGGGAAGCAGATGAAACTCTAAAAAGGGCAGGAGTTTTGGATGATAAGTTAATCGAGGATTTAAAACCTGCGGATTTTGTTTCAAATTATTCTTTTTTGGCTGGAGCAAAAAATTTTGAAGGATTTTTAATGCCAGATACATATAGATTTAGATTAGGATCAGAAGCAAATGAGGTAGTGAAAATAGTTTTAAATAATTTTGATAAAAAAGTTGGAGAAATTTTAAAGGGTCAAAATATTTTAGAAACTGTCATTTTGGCTTCGTTGGTTGAAAAAGAAGTAATTGAACCAGAGGACAAAGCAATTGTAGCGGGAATAATTGAAAATAGAGTGACTAAAAAAATGCCTCTTCAAATTGATGCAACAATCGTTTATTGGGTTTGTGGAAAAAGATATCTTAATTGTGATGGCGTTAGATCAAGTGACTATAAAAAAGATTTTGAATATAATACTTATAAAAATAAAGGACTTCCTCCAGGACCAATTTCAAATCCAACAACCGAATCAATTGAGGCAGTTCTACATCCAACAAAGTCATCGTATTTTTATTATCTATCTGATCCAAAAACAAAAAAAACAATATTTAGTAAAACATTTGATGAGCATAATAAAAATAGGGCTAAATATCTAGGTTTATAGGGTTTATCCCTAGGGTTGTGGATAAGTCCTTGACTTATAAAGATTAAGGAGGTATTATTTATTTATTCAGTGGTAGGGATAGAAAAATAAGTTTGTCAAGACGGTAAGATTGACAGACAAATGAAAAAATAGTGTTAAATAATATTAATTAAAACACATTAAAAAGACATTAATCCTAAAACAAAAAGGAAGTGTTTTTTTTACTAACCAATCTCTAAAAAGATTTTTGGATGGTTCTCGTAGCGCAAAAAACTTTTTCTTATTGTTATTTGGATAGTTGTCTCGCGGTTTTTTAAAAAGTGCGGAAAATAATAAAGCCCAAAATATTATGCATAAAAAAGTAAGCGAGCTTGTTGTAAAGTCGTTCTCCAAACATCCCGGAGATTTTATAGAAAAACCATTTTTTCCAGAGATTCAATTAATCTCATGGGAGTGGTTTATAAAAAAGGGGATAGCAGAACTTTTTAAAGAAATATCTCCCATTCGTGATTATACTGGAAAAGAGTATGAGATATATTTCCTTGACTATAAGTTTGACGAACCTAAATTTACCGAAGAAGAATCATGGCAAAGAGGATCAACTTTTGAGGCTTCTTTAAGAGCAAATGTTAAATTGATTAATTTGACCACTAAAGCGGAAACTGAACAAGAGGTCTATCTTGGCGATTATCCTGTAATGACAGAAAGAGGAACCTATGTAATTAATGGAGTGGAAAGGGTAGTTGTTTCTCAATTTATTCGCTCAGCCGGTGTTTATTTTACAGTTAAGGCCCTAAAAGGAAGAAAGTTTTTTGGCGCCAAGATTATTCCTGATAGAGGAAGCTGGCTTGAATTTGAAACAGAATTAGATGGATCTATTGGGGTAAAAATTGACAAGCACAGAAAAGTTCCTGTAACAGATGTGCTTAGAATATTTGGACTAGAAAAAAATGAAGATATATTAAAGACATTTACTGAGGCTGATAATGGACCTTTAAAATATATTCAAGCGACATTAAAAAAAGATGTAGCTAGCGATGCTTCACAATCTTATATAGAAATCTATAAGAGATTAAGACCTGGAGACTTAGCGACCGCGGAAAATGCAAAAAGTTTGATTGATGGAATGTTCAAGAGATTGGACAGATTTTCTATGTCTGAAGTAGGGAGATATAAAATGAATCAAAGATTGGGTTTTGATCAAAAAGAAAAAACTCAATTAATCAGGTTAGAAGATTTAATAGAAATTACAAAAGAAGTTTTAAAATTAAATAATGATGAGAACGCAATAGCGGATGATTTTGATAATCTTTCAAATAGAAGAGTGCGTTCTGTGGGAGAACTCTTACAAAGTAGAATGAGAGTTGGTTTTGCGAGAATGAGAAGAATTGTTCAGGATAGAATGTCTACTTCTGATCCAGTTTTAATTTCTCCTGTACAACTTGTTAACTATAAACCACTTGTGGCGGTCGTGAGAGAATTTTTAATTTCTTCTCAACTTTCACAATTTATGGAACAAGTTAATCCTTTGGCAGAACTTGAACACAAAAGAAGATTATCAGCACTTGGACCAGGGGGACTTACGAGAGAAAGAGCTGGCTTTGAAGTACGCGATGTTCACACCTCTCACTATGGACGTGTTTGTCCGATTGAAACACCTGAGGGACAAAATATCGGTTTAATTAACCATTTGGCTAATTTTGCTCATGTTAATCCAATGGGATTTATTGAAACGCCTTATGCTAGAGTAAAAAACGGAAAAGTGACATCTGAAATTGTTTGGATGGATGCCTCTACTGAAATAAAATACAAAATTGCTCATGGAGGGATGAAAATAGATAAGACTAGGAAAATTATAAATGAAGTGGTTGAAGCAAGAATTAATGGAGAGTCGGGAGTTTGTGATATTTCTGAAGTTGATTTTATAGATGTTTCTCCTTTACAAACTATTAGTGCCGCTACATCTTGTGTGCCATTTTTGGAACACGATGATTCTCAGCGTGCTTTGATGGGATCAAACATGATGAGACAAGCAGTGCCAGGACTTAAAATGGAAATGCCATTAGTAGGTACGGGAGCGGAAGAAAAAATTGCACTTGATTCAGGTAGGGTGGTTTTGGCAAATGATGATGGTGAAGTTGTAAAAGTAGATGGGTCTATAATTATTGTCAAAACAAAAAAAGGATTAGATGAATATGCTTTACATAAATTTAGAAGATCAAATCAATATACAGCTGTTAATCATAAACCAATAGTAAATATAGGGCAGAAAGTAAAAAGGGGAGATATTTTAGCTGATGGTCCCTCAACTGATCACGGAGTTTTGGCTTTGGGTCAGAATTTACTTGTTGCCTTTATCCCTTTCTTTGGAGGAAATTTTGAAGATGCTATTGTGCTTTCTGAAAGAGTGGCTCAAGAAGATAGGTTTACTTCTATTTCTATTGAAGATTATAATTGTGATGTAAGAGATACAAAACTTGGACCAGAGGTAACAACTTCTGATATTCCAAATGTTTCTGAGGAAAAACTTCGCAATTTGGATGAAGATGGAATTATTAGAATTGGAGCGGAGGTTAGAGCTGGAGATATTTTAGTCGGGAAAATTTCTCCAAAAGGAGAAACAGATTTAACGGCTGAGGAAAAATTATTAAGATCTATTTTTGGAGATAAAGCTAGAGATGTCAAAGATACTTCACTATATTTACCGCATGGAAAGATAGGTAGGGTGATTGGAATAAAAGTTTTTTCTAGAGAAAGAGGGGACAAGCTTGATCCGGGAGTAATAAAAAGAATTCAGGTTGAAGTGGCTCATATTAGAAAAATTAGAGCAGGAGATAAATTAGCTGGACGCCATGGAAACAAAGGTGTTATCTCACAAATTCGTCCAGTAGAGGATATGCCATATTTGGAAGATGGAACTCCAGTAGATGTTGTTCTAAATCCTATGGGTGTAGCTTCTCGTATGAATATGGGATCTATTTTGGAAACTCATTTGGGATTAGCTGCGGCAAAACTTGGTTATAGAGCGGTGACGCCAGTTTTTTCAGGGGCAGTAGAAGATGATATTAAAGATGAACTTAAAAAAGCTGGATATCCAGAAGATGGGAAATTAGATTTATACGATGGAAGAACGGGAAGAAAAATTGATCAAGCTGTTATGGTTGGTTATATGTATGTATTAAAATTAAATCATTTAGTAGAAGATAAAATCCATATGCGTTCTATTGGTCCTTATTCTTTGGTGACTCAACAGCCGTTAGGAGGGAAGGCACAATTTGGAGGGCAAAGATTTGGAGAGATGGAGGTATGGGCACTAGAGGGTCATGGAGCAGCTTATTGTTTGCAAGAAATGTTAACGGTTAAATCCGATGATGTGCTTGGTCGCGCGGCGACATTTGAGGCCATTGTTAAAGGTGAGGAAACAAAACCGTCAAATTCTCCATCCGCATTTAATGTTTTGACCAATGAAATTAATGCCTTGGGTCTAAAAATTGAACCGGTTAAAAAAGAAGATTTGTCAGATAAATAAATTTATTAAGAATAAAAGTAATAATTAAGACAAAATTATAAATAATATATTTATAGTCGTCTAAAAAATAAAATGATTACAGAAAATTTTGACTATCTTAGAATAAAAATTCCTTCACCGGAAGAAGTGATTGCTTCCTCTTATGGAGAAGTAACTAAACCGGAGACAATTAACTATAGAACTCAAAGACCTGAAAAAGATGGATTGTTTTCCGAAAGAATCTTTGGACCAACTAAGGACTACAAATGTTATTGTGGTAAATTTAAAGGATTAAGATATAAAGGAACTGTTTGTGATAAATGTGGAGTGGAAGTGACAAGAGCAATTGTTAGAAGAGAAAGAATGGGGCATATTAAATTAGCAGCTCCTGTGGCACATGTTTGGTTCTTAAAGACCGGAAATTCAAAGATTGGTTTGTTTTTTGATACATCGGTAAGTAAATTGGAAAAAGTTGTTTACTATGCTTCTTATATAGTGATGAATGTTTTTGAGGATAGAAGAAAAGAAGCCTTAGAAAATATTAATTCTGAATATAAATCCAGAAGGGCAGATATTAAAGACGAAGAACAAAAAAAAGCTTTTGAAGCGGTTTATAGCAGAAATAGAGATTTTTTGTCTTCGGTTAAAATCGGATCAACTATAAATGAAGTTGAATATTTTGATTTTGCCAGAAAATTTGGAGATGTTTTTGAAGCGGGGATCGGAGCCGAGGCTTTGAGAAAAATTTTGGAAAGAATTAACCTCAAAAAAGAAATTGTAGAAGTTGAAAGATTAATTGAAAACTTATCCAAGAAAAGAAAAAATGTTATCTCGGAAAAGAAATATTTTTCTAAATTGAAAGTACTTAAATCTTTTGAAAAAAATAACATTAGACCAGAGTGGATGATTATGACCGTGCTTCCAGTTATTCCTCCAGATTTAAGGCCAATGGTAGCATTGGACGGAGGAAGATTTGCTTCTAGTGATTTAAATGATTTGTACAGAAGAGTTATTAATAGAAATAATCGTTTGCAAAAATTAATAGAGCTTAAAGCTCCCGAGATTATTGTGACAAATGAGAAAAGAATGTTGCAAGAAGCAGTGGATGCGCTTATTGATAATACGGCAAGATTTGGAAGACAACAGATGTCAGCTCAAAACAGACCATTAAAATCTTTAGCTGATATTTTGAAAGGAAAACAAGGTAGATTTAGACAAAATCTTTTGGGTAAACGCGTTGATTATTCTGGGCGCTCTGTAATTGTTGTTGGACCAGAATTGAAATTAAATGAGTGTGGTATTCCTAAAAAAATGGCGTTGGAATTATTTAAACCATTTGTCATTCATCAAATTCTTGAAAGAGGGATGGCTCATAATATTAAAAACGCTAATCGTTTAATTGAACAAGGCATTCCAGAGGTTTGGGAAATAGTTGAAGAAGTAACAAAAAATAAAGCAGTTTTACTTAACCGTGCTCCAACTTTGCATAGATTGGGTATTCAAGCCTTTAAACCAGTTTTGGTTGAAGATTTAGCGATTAGAATTCCACCTATGGTTTGTAGTGCTTTTAACGCTGACTTTGATGGAGATCAAATGGCTGTTCATTTGCCTTTATCGGCTGCGGCTCAAAGAGAAGCATTTGAAACGATGTTGTCTTCAAAAAATATTATTAAACCCGCAAATGGAGATCCAATTGCAACACCGTCTCAGGATATTGTTTTGGGATGTTATTACTTAACAAAGATTATTGATAAAATTAAAGACGGAAAGAAGTACAAAATATTTGCCACAAATCAAGAAGTTTTAATTGCTTATGAGTTTGATTATATAAAAATCAATGAACCAATTAGAGTGGGCTTTATAAAAGCAGAACCAACATCTGCCGGAAGAATTATTTTTAATCAAATTATTCCTAAAGAGTTTGGATATGTAAATGAGGTAATGAAGAAAAAAAATCTTTCCAAGCTTATTTCAAGATATATTGATTTGTTTGGTATGGAGAATGCTTGGGAGTTTCTTGATGCGATTAAAAATCTTGGATTTAACTATGCGACTATTTCTGGTATGACATGGAGTACTTTTGATTTAAAAACTCCGGAACAAAAAGGAGAGATTATTGGAATTGCTAGAGCTGATGTAAAAGTGGTTCATGATCAATACAATAATGGATTTTTGGACAACGAAGAAAGAAAAGTTAGAGTAATTCAAATTTGGGATAGAGCCAAAAAAGAAATATCTGTTTTGGTACCAAAAGGTTTTGCAGAAGACAATCCAATTTTTAGTATTATTGATTCAGGAGCGCGTGGATCTTGGGAGCAAGCAGTCCAGATGGCCGGTATGAAGGGAAATGTGACTAATCCAAAGGGTGAAACTATAGAGCTTCCAGTTATTTCTTCTTATAAAGAAGGACTTTCTGTGTTGGAATACTTTATTAATACTCATGGAACAAGAAAGGGTTTGACTGATACTGCTTTAAAAACTGCTCAAGCTGGATATCTAACCAGAAGAATGGTGGATGTTTGTCAAGATATTATTATCAATAAAGATGATTGTAAAACTGAAGAAGGTGTAAAAATAGAAAGAGCGACTGGAGATGAGTATGGATTTTCTTATGCAGCAAGATTATTTGGAAGAATACCAGTCAATGATGTAAAAGAAGGAGGAAAAGTTTTTGTTAAAGCTGGGGAAATTATTGATAGAAATGCCGCAGAGGCAATATTAAATTCTAAAGTTGAGTCAGTGCTTTTGAGATCTCCAATAACATGTAAATCACTCTATGGCATTTGTTCAAAATGTTACGGAATGGATTTGGGAAGATTGGAACAAATTAAAAAAGGTGAAGCAGTTGGTGTTATCGCCGCTCAATCTATTGGAGAGCCAGCAACTCAGTTGACTCTAAGAACTTTCCATTCAGGAGGTGTAGCTCAAAAAGATATTACCTCTGGGCTCCCTCGTATTGAAGAAATTTTTGAGGCAAGACCTCCAAAAGGAAGAGCTGCATTAGCTTTGGAAGATGGTGTTGTGGAAGATATTGAAGAGAGGGGATCTTTAAAAATTATTAAAGTTAAGCCTTCTACAAAAGTGAAAGCAAAATCAAAAGCTAAAGAGAAGATAAATGAATATAGCGCTCCAAGAAATGTGGTTATTTATGTAAATATTGGAGATAAAGTTACCAAAGGGGATCAAATTTTTGAAGGAAGCTTAGATCTTAAAGAATTATTTGCATTGAAAGGAAGGGAGATAGTAGAGGCATATATTATTAATGAAATTCAGAAAATTTATGTTTCTAATGGTAATGTTATTAATGATAAACACATAGAAATGATTGTGAAGCAGATGTTTTCAAGAGTTTCTATTAAAGAGAGTGGAGATAGTGAATTGGTTCCGGGACAGATTTTGGAAAAATCGAAATTCTTTGAAATTAATCGTCGCTTGCGTATGAAAGGCAAAACCCCATCCAAAGCTAAGCAACTTCTTATGGGTATTACTAGAGCGGCTCTTTCTACAGAAAGTTTCTTATCGTCCGCTTCTTTCCAAGAAACAGCTAGAACCTTAGTAAATGCTTCTTCGGAATCAAGAGTGGATAGATTAAGAGGATTAAAAGAAAATGTAATTATAGGAAGATTGATTCCAGCTGGAACAGGATATGATGAAATGATGGCCATAGCAAAAGAAAAAGAATCTCCAGATGGACACGCCGATCATGTTTCTCAAGGCGAGGAATAAGGGGTTGAAAAGGTAAAAAAAATATGATAGGGTATGAGGAATGAGTAGAAAGTAATAGGTAAAAATTGAAAAAGGAAGAATATTAAAAATTCAAATTTAAGTTAATGATATGATAAGTACAAATGAAATAGAGGAAATAAATAAAAAAGAATATGAAATCTCGGTTCTTCTAAAGAATGAGGAAGATATTAAGGAGATGAAAGATCTGATGAAGAAGCATGGTTTTGAGATAACATTTGAAAGCCCTTTTAAGAGAATGAGTTTGTCTTACGAGATTAAGAAAGAGACGTCAGCTGTCTTTGGATGGTTTTATATTCTTTCTGAGACGAGTGCAATAAAAGATTTTACAAAAGAAATCAAAGTTGAGCCATGGTGCATTAGATCTTTAGTAATAACTGACCCAGTTAAAAGAGAATTTGATAGGGGTGAAGGTCAAGAAAGACAATACAGAAAAGAAGCTACTCCTAAAATCAAGGAGGTAAAAAAAGAAGAAGAAAAAACAACTTCAGATGCTGTTACCAACGAAGATTTAGAAAAAAAATTAGAAGAAATTCTAAAATAAATAAAACATATGAATCTTAATAAAGTCATATTGATAGGTCGTGTTGCTTCGGATATTAATTTAAAGGCGACAGCCACTAACCAAGCGGTTGCTTCCTTTAGGATCGCAACTAATAGAAATTGGACCGACAAAGCTGGAGCGAAACAAGAAAATACTGAATTTCACAATGTGGTTGTCTGGGCAAGACAAGCGGAACTAGCCAATCAGTTTCTAGCTAAAGGAAGTTTGGTAATGATAGAGGGAAGACTTCAAACAAGAAATTGGAAGGATGCTTCCGGTCAAACTCATTGGATGACAGAAGTTGTTTGTGAAAATATTCAATTTGGTCCAAGAAGTGCTGGGGGGGGACAAGGACAAACTTTTGCTCCGACTGCTTCTAAAAGCACTCCAATCAAAAAAACTGAACCAACCAATAACGACTTTGAAGATTCGTTAGAAGAAAATCTTCCTGAAATTAATATGGACGAGGAAGAAATAAAACCAGAGGATTTACCATTTTAACTGTATAAAAAATTTTTATGATACGCTCAAAAATAATAAAACAATGCTATTTCTGCTCTCAAAATATTAAGCGAGTTGATTATAAGGAGGTGAGTTTGCTAAGACGCTTTGTTTCAGCACAAGGGAAAATTATTGATCCTCAACACACAGGAATTTGTGCTAAACACCAAAGACTATTATCTCAAGCAATAAAGAGGGCAAGATTTATGTCTCTTTTGTCTTTTATTAAGAAATAAAGGAGATGTAATAAGTATCCCTTCAACTCACTTTGTTTGTTTGGGGCAAGTAAGTAATAAGTAAAAAGGAAAATAGAAAATACCTTGATATTTGTCGGGGTGTTTTTTATTTGCTAGAATTAGTAGTATGAATTTTGATATTAATCTATTTAATTTTATTTTTGGACTTGGACAAAAAATTGGGCTAAATTGGCTTTATGAATTTTTGGCAACTTATTTAATTTATGTAGTTGTTGTTGTTTTTTCGTTTTTTCTTTTAAAGGAAAAAGATTTGCGAAAAAAAGTTTTCGTTTTTCTTTTTTCTCTTTTGTTGTTGGTAATTAGCAGAGGACTCGTGACTGAAATAATCAGATTTATTTTTCCAAAGCAGAGACCTTTTGCGCAATTGGATTTTGTCCCGTTAGTTTCAAATAGTGGACTTATTAATTCTATGCCTTCTGGGCATACAGTGTTCGTTTTTTCTTTGGCTTTTTGTGTTTTTTTATTAAATAAAAAATGGGGATGGATTTGCGTAGGATTGGCATTTTTAGTTTCTCTGGGAAGGATTTTAGTAGGTGTTCATTGGCCGATGGATGTGTTGGTGGGAGTGCTTATTTCCGGAGTGAGTTATTGGGGGTTAAAAAAAGTGACTTATAATTTACAGTTTACAGTAAATAATAAAAATACAGGCACAAAATAAAATAACCCCATAAAGGGGTATTTTATATTGTGCCGGGGGAGGGACTTGAACCCTCATGATCTTGCGATCGCAGGATTTTGAGTCCTGTGCGTCTGCCAGTTCCGCCACCTCGGCATATATTTATCTTAAGCAAAGCCTCGAACAAAAAACTGTTCCGAGTGGCGGTCCGGGGAACTTTTGTTCCCGTTTAAAGATTAATATTATCTTTCAACCCACCTCGGCATATATTTATCTTAAGCAAAGCCTCGAACAAAAAACTGTTCCGAG
>JAVHOK010000020.1:0-2193 GCA_036170035.1 Minisyncoccota bacterium | reverse complement strand
GGAACTTTTGTTCCCGTTTAAAGATTAATATTATCTTTCAACCCACCTCGGCATAATTTTTTATAAAAAAATTATTATGTGTTTGATACTATCAAAAAATTAAGGTAAAATCAATGTGTTGTATTGACTAACGACTAACGACTGAAGACCAACAACCAATATTTCAATTCCGTTTAGAGTAAACGACTGACGACTTACAACAAAGATAAAATATAATGCGAATATAAAAAAGTAGAAAGTAATAAGTAATAAGTAGAGAAGATTTGAATTTTAAATTTTTATGGCGAGAGTAATTGCAATATGTAATCAAAAAGGGGGGGTGGGAAAAACAACAACTTCTATAAACTTAGGAGCTTATTTGGCGGCTCTTGGGAAAAAAGTTTTATTAATTGATTTTGATCCTCAGGCCAATGCCTCTTCTGGTTTAGGAATATCTCCAAGATTTTTGAAAGAAAGTGTTTATCATGCTCTTTTTGGTTATGTTGAACATGATAAAGTGATTAAGCCATCGGCTATTTTGAATTTTCATGTTATGCCAGCCAGTCAGGACTTAGCAGGAGCTTTGGTAGAACTAATAGAAGTTCCTGAAAGAGAATACTTATTAAAAAAGATGATAAATAGATTTAGACATTATTATAATTATATAATAATTGACCTACCTCCGAGTTTAAGTTTATTAACAATTAATGGGCTTGTGGCGGCGGATGAGGTGCTTATACCTATTCAAGCTGAATATTTTAGTTTAGAGGGGCTTTCTCAACTTCTTGAAACAGTAGAACTGATAAATACTAATTTGGGAACAAGAATTGGAATTGCGGGAGCGGTTTTGACGATGTTTAATAAAAGAGAAACTTTATCTAGAGATGTGGCTAGAGAAGTGAGGCGACATTTTCCGCATCATGTTTATACAACAGAAATTCCAAGATCAATTTCTTTAGCAGAGGCGCCAAGTTTTTCTAAGCCGGTGATTTTGTATGATCCTCAATCACCAGGGGCAAAAGCTTATGAGATGTTGGCTAGAGAAGTAATATTGCAGGAAAAAGATAATGTTTTTAAATTGTTAAATGATACAAATTTTGGGAGTGTGAATATTTAATTCTTTTGTGGCAATTTTTAATTTTTAAGTTTACAATATAATCATGTTAGGAAAAGGATTAGAGTCATTAATTCCAAAAAAACAACCCGGGCAATCAAATCAAAACCAAAATTATGGAGGGGGTGTTCCTGTTTCATCTACTCAATCAGTTAACCATAATACCTATCAAAATGAGATAAAAGAAGAGATTGTAATAAGCGAAGAAAGATATTTTCCCAAGCAAAATAGTTTTGATTTAGATAATAATACAGTTGATAAGATTTCAAACAATTCTGATGTGCCGATGATTTCGGGGCCGGTTTTTCATTTAGAAGTGGATAAAATTATTGTTAATCCTTATCAACCAAGAAAGGATTTTGATGAAGAAGCGTTAAAAGAATTAGCAACTTCAATTAGAGAGTTTGGAATTTTACAGCCTTTGGTTGTGACAAAGCTTCATGAAGAAACAGAAAATGGATCAAGGGTGGTTTATCAGTTAATTGCTGGACATAGGAGATGGTTAGCATCAAAGATGCTTGGGCTAAAGACAGTTCCGGCAATTGTTAGAAATCCGATGAAAAAAACAGAAGCGCTTGAAATGGCGATTGTGGAAAATCTTCAAAGAGAAGATTTACATATAATTGAAACAGCTAGGGCTTATGCGAGATTATCAGAAGAGTTTGGAATGACACAAAGAGAGATTGCTTCGCGTTTGGGAAAAAGTAGAGAGACGGTGGCTAACGCGCTGAGATTGCTTTCTTTGCCGGCAGAAATACAAGATGCAATTGCAAATAAAAAAGTTTCCGAAAGTCAGGCAAGATTGTTAATGCAAATAGATGATCAAGAAAAACAGATAGAATTATTTCATAAAATATCAGAAGGAGGAGTAAATAGTGTTAGAGAATTAAAAAAACATATTGAGTATATAAAAAATAGCGTTCTTGGAATGGGAGAAGGAATGAAAGTAGAGGATTTAGAGATGAAAAATATTGAAAAAGAATTATCTGAATTTTTAGGAGCGCCAGTTAAAGTAGAGTTTTCAAGAAGTGGTGGCAAAATAACCATTCATTTTTATTCGCCAGAAGAGGCGATGGGAATAGCCAAAAGAATAAAACCGG
>JAVHOK010000019.1:0-14700 GCA_036170035.1 Minisyncoccota bacterium | reverse complement strand
CCGCTATAAAAGATGCAGAACTACATGGAGGAACGAGTGCATTAGAATATGAGATAAATGGTGTAAAGCGTAATTGGGGAACTGCTGAATTGCAAAAAGAAATGGCTATTGAACAAGATAATATTCGCTCTTCACAATCATCTGATGATCTTAAATTATCTATTAAAAATAGAGGGGGGGATATTCTTGATCCTGCTAACGCCAGTAAATTTTATGGTTCAAATATAGCCGGGCAAACAATAGTTGCTTCTGATGTTGATCACTTAATGGAAAATCCGTCTAAGATAAGAACCGCTTCTTCTGTTATGGATCCAACACAAAGGAATGAGTTAAAAGAACAGGCGGTTAAAACAAAGCTTCACGGTATGTCCGAGAGAATAAAGCAACTTAATGCCAAGAAAGTTGCTGGAACAAGCTCTAAAAAAGAAGAGGATCTTTTAACTTCTCTCATTGATGAGCGCACTAGGTTTGGTATTGAGGCTGCAAAAGCTAGCACAAGTGGCGACTATAGAAATCTTGGCAAAATGATGTCCGACTCATCGTCCTCTTCTATGTCAGAAGTTAGAGATATCGGTCGCGCAATTAGATAAATAAAAAGATGATAAATATTCCCATTGAAAAACTAAATAAAAGATGGAATGATTTACCTGAAAATCTTAGGGAGTTTATTTATGCCTCAGATAATGAGATCCAAATAGATGAAATCTCCAAAAAAGTTGGTTTTAACGATGGTCAGAGATTTGACCTTGGACTTTTACTTGATTACATTATTTATGGATTTATTTCTACTCAAGAAATATTTGAGTCAATTAAAAGTAATTTAGAAGTAGATTCAAAAAAAGCCATTGATATTTTTCATGGTCTTGAAAAAATTATAGAGTCGCAGAAATCTGAAATAGATGAAAATTATCAAAATTATAAAGCTGAATCATCAGAGTTTAGAGAGGTTCAAGAAACTATTCTTGGCCCCAAGCAAGTTATCCTCAAACAAAATCCATCTTCGGTCATCGATTTAAAACAAGAAGAATATATAACAAAAACAAAAGCATCATCAGAGCCGTCTCCGTTTATGTTTTCTAATTTAAACAGCCAATCTCCTCAGCCAGTTTCCACAAATGCAAAACCAACCCCTGTTCAAGTTCAAAATTTTTCATACCAACAAAATACAAAACCAATTGTATCTCCTCAGTCCCAGATTAATAGTCTTTCTCCAAAACCAGTTTCTCAGAATATAAATTCAGTGCCAACTCAAATCTCAGATGGGCCAGTTATTCTTCATAGGATAGAAGAAGCGCAAGGGATTGCTCCAATGTATTCCTCTGGCGCTTATAAACAGGCGACTTTCGGTGGATCTTTTGGATCTTTTAAATCGCCCGCCGTTTCAAAGCCAGCCCCATTTATCTCACGGGCTCAAATCACCATCTCTTCTCCAGAACAAAAACAAACTGAAGAAAAAAACATTCCTCTGAAAGTTAAAAGTTTTGGCAATCAGGGTCAACCCGTTAAAGTGGTTAATTACAATCCTTTTATGACTCCATTGAAGAAGTCAGATGATCAGCCAAAAGATGACGGGAAAATTGATCTTAATAATATGACTTTTAGTAAGTGAGATCCTTCACTTCGTTCAGGATGACCGCTACCCTCTCTTTGTCATTCTGAGCAACCCGAAGCCTGCCTGCCCTGTCTGCCGACAGGCAGGCGGTAGGCAGGACCTGCCTGCCGGTAGGCAGGAATCTGCCCCTTTCTGGTCATCTTGCCTGCCCGACTTCAACTTCTCTGGCAAAGGCGGGAGCAACGCTAAGAATCTAAAGTATTAAAGTCGATTCCTTATTTTATTCGGAATAACAAAAGAAGAATTACTTTTTACTTACTACTTATTACATTTTACTTATTTTATCCCCTAGTTTAATTTTTTAAAATAGTGTAAATTAATAGTTATATTTAATTATGCAATTTGAAGTTCCACAGTTTATAGATATGGAAGCAAAAATTGTTGGGCCTCTAACGCTCAAACAATTTGCTTTTGTCGCTGCCCCAGCGCTTCTTTGTTTTCTTCTTTATTTTATGGTTAGTTTGGTGGTTTTTATTCCTCTTGTTATTATTTTAGTTTCCTTAGGTGTTTCTTTTGCTTTTATTAAAATCAATGGCAGACCTCTATATCTGATAGTTTTTTTGGGAATAAAATATTTTTTTTCTCCGCATTTATTTATATGGAAAAGAGCAGTCGTTGAAGAAGTTATTAATCTCCCCAGCATTCAAAGACCAAAAGAAACTACAGAATCTCGTCGTAACTATCTAAAAGAAGCTGTTAAAAGTGTTTCTAATGTTTCCAAACTTTTTCAAGACTTAACTACTACAAAAAATCCAATTCCAAAAAGGGAAAAAATAGCAAACAAAAAACCAATTTCAGAAATCAAAGAGCAATTTATGATTTTTAAGAAAATTAGTGGAGACAAAGAAATCGCTAAAAGAATTGATTATAGATAAAAATTATTATTTATTTTCCATCATTTTGTCTGCCATCCTTTGAATGGAGTGAAACTAAACCTGCCTGCCCTGCCTGTCGGCAGACAGGGCAGGCTTCGTCTGTCTGCTGACAGACTCAGAATGACTAACTTTCTTCTCTCTTATTTTCTTACTTACTACTTATTACCTTTTACTTATTCCCACTTTCTACTTTCCTATGTTATAATACTGATATGGCAGAGCAAAATATCGCTGGAGCTAATTCTACTCAACAATTTGTTGAAATAGATAAAATAAAAGATGGAATAATCACCCTAAAAAATGGAGGCTTAAGGTCTGTTGTTATGGTTGCGGGATTAAATTTTGAATTAAAATCAGAAGAAGAGCAGGATATTATTATCTCTAGTTATCAAGATTTTTTGAATTCTTTAGATTTTTCTGTTCAGATAATGATCCATTCCAGAAAATTAAACATTGAAAATTACCTCCAAAAAATGGAGGAGATTAAAGTAAAAGAACCAAACGAACTTTTGAAAAACCAGATTGATGAGTATATCACTTTTATTAGAGATTTTGTTAAACAGAACGAAATAATGACAAAAAATTTCTTTGTTGTTATCCCCTACGAAGGAGCTGGGTTAAAAGAAGCTAAAAAAGGAATTATGAGTATGTTATCTTTTGGTAAGAAAAAAGATAATAAAAAAGAGCAACAAGAAAGCTTTGATCAACAAATGTCTCAACTTCGTCAGAGAATTGACCAAGTATTAGCAGGATTAGAAAGAATTGGTCTAAGATCAGTTGTTTTAAATGATGACGAGCTAGTTGAGCTTTATTATAATCTTTACAATCCCGAAACCATAGAAAAAGATTTAAAGAAAGAGAAGGTAGAAGAGCAACATAAATAATCAATAATTATCCTAATACATTTCAATTTTGAAGTTTGAATTTTAAACTATTATTATGGATCAAATAAAATTTACAAAACCATACGCAGGTCAAGATGAAAAAGAAGTCAATAATCTTATTGCTCCTGCTGCTATGGAAGTTAGCCAAAATTATATTAAAATCGGAAATAAATTTGCAAAAACTTTGTTTGTTTTTTCGTACCCAAGATTTTTATCAGGTGGATGGTTTTCGCCGATTATAAACATGGCAAAACTTTTTGATATTTCAATTTTTATTCATCCAGTTGATACCGCTTTGGCTATGCGTAGTCTTCGTAAAAAAACCGCTCAGATAGAAGCTGAACTTTCAGAAAGAGAAGAAAAAGGGTTAGTTAGAGAACCAATGTTAGAAACCGCCTTTGCTGATATAGAAAATCTTCGCAATAATCTTCAACAGGCCACAGAAAGATTGTTTGATTTATCCGTTTATATAACAATTTATGCTGACACAATTGAAAAACTCAATGAGCTTGAAGAAATTATTAACAATACATTTGAGAGTAAATTAATTTATATTAAACCATCTATTTTTCAACAAGTTGAAGGATTTGCTTCAACTCTTCCTCTTGGTAATGATAAACTTGGTATTCATGCCCCTCTTAATTCTGGCCCTGTGTCGTCTTTTTTTCCATTTGTTTCTACCGATCTTACTTCTGAAACAGGAATTCTTTATGGTATTAATCAACACAATAATACCCTTGTTATTTTTGATAGGTTTTCTTTGGAAAATGGCAATATGGTTGTCTTCGCAAAATCCGGATCAGGAAAATCATATGCCAGCAAGTTAGAAATCTTGAGATCTCTAATGGTTGGCACAGATGTCATCATTATTGATCCAGAAAACGAATATAAAAATCTTTCTGATGCAGTTGGAGGAACCTATTTTAAAATCTCTCTTACCTCCGAACAACATATCAATCCTTTTGATATTCCCAGAGTTCCTCCAGGGGAAGACCCAGCCGATGTTTTTAAATCACATATTTTGACATTAACAGGGCTTGTTAAGATTATGATGGGTAGTATTACCGTGGAAGAAGAATCAATTTTAGATAGAGCTTTAACAGAGGTTTATGCTTCATTTGATATCACACCAGAAAATCCAAATTTTCTTACTATTGAACCGCCACTTCTTAGTGATTTTGAAACTGTTTTGAAAAATATGGAAGGTGGACGCAGTATGGCAGAAAAATTATATCGTTATACACAAGGATCATACTCAGGATTTATAAACAGAAAATCAAACATTGATATGAACAATCGTTTAATTGTTTTTTCTATGCGTGACCTAGAAGATCAACTTAGACCGATTGCGATGTATGTTATTTTGAATTTTATCTGGAACCTCGTTAGGTCTGAGTTTAAGAGAAGAATCTTGGTAATAGATGAAGCTTGGGTAATGATGAAATACCAAGAAGGCGCAGCTTTCTTATTTGGGCTAGCAAAAAGAGGTAGAAAATATTACCTTGGTTTAACGACTATCACGCAAGAGGTAGAAGATTTTTTGAGTTCTCCTTATGGAAAACCAATTATTACCAACTCATCTTTGCAATTACTCTTAAAACAAGCCCCCGCCAGCATTGATATTATTGTTAAAACTTTTAATTTAACTGATGCCGAGAAAAATCTTTTACTTGAAGCGGGAGTCGGACAAGGATTATTCTTTGCCGGGTTAAAACATGTTGCGATGCAAGTTGTCGCTTCTTATTTTGAAGATAAAATCGTTACCACTAAACCTCAGCAACTTCTTGGAGAAGAAACTAATTTAATTTAAAAAATGCCAGAAGAAGAAAAGAAAAAAGAAGAAAAACCAGAATCAGACAAAGAAGAAAAATCCAAACCAAAGCAGGAAGAGCAAAATAAAAATGACCAAAATCCAGAAAACGAAGATGAGGAAAACAATGAAGACGAAGACAGTGAGAATAATTCGGAAAATGATGATGAATATGATAGAGACGAAGGAGATGAAGAAGGAGTATTTGACCAGCGACAGTTAAATAGGGATGGCCCCCATTTTAATTTTATTGAATCTTATTTTTTTGTTGTTCTTGCTGTTTTAGGCGATGTTTGCGATGGTATTTGGGTAACTCGTTTTATTTTTGCCCCCGCTACTTTAATGTGGCTTTATTTTAAAGGAGTCAATGCTATTGGTAAAAATGTTATTGCTCAACTTGTAGAGCTTATTCCTGGTGTTGGTTGGTTGCCCATAAGCACCGTAGCTGCTGTTTTGACTATTTGGCAGACAAATAATCCCGAGTCATTTGAAAAAACATTTGGAAAAGCTGGTAAGGCTCTTGAAAAAATTCAAAAAATTGAATCAAAAATTAAAGGGAAAAAATAGAGTATTGTTTAATATATTTTTATAATTTGCTATAATATAGCTAATGTCTAAGTCGTCTAAATTTTTAATATTTTCATTAGTAATTATCTTTTCCTTTCTAATTTCTAGGGAATCTTTTGCTGTAGAACCTAATTTTTTAGTTAGTTGGACATCAAAAAATTATGTTCCATCTTGGTTCGAAGGAAAAAAATTTCCTGTTAATCAGTCTCAAATAACAGTCAATATTGAGATGATTAGTAATAATTTAGCTACCAAGGGCAAGCTTATTGATTTAAAAAATAGTGAAATTAGATGGTATATAGATGGAGAGTATTATGATTCAGGCAATGGTCTAAAATCTATCAATTTTATAAACAAAGAATTTTTTGGCACCTCTCTTGATGTCAAACTTTCAGTTGAGTACTTAGATGATTCTAATAATGAAACTTATTTTGTAAATAAATATTTTTCCATACCAATTTATAATCCCGAAGTAAGTATTAAATCAAAACAACAGGATAATTTTATTTCCAAAGATAATGAATTAGAGTTTGAAGCCGTTCCTTTTTTCTTTAATTCGCCTATTAATCTACTGAAATTTAATTGGGAAGTTGACGGAAACATTGTTGATTCTAAAGATTCGTCTCTTATTATAAAATCTAATTCAGATATTCCAAAAGACTCTATTTTCGTTAGTCTAAGTGTTTCAAATATTATAAATTCTCTTGAGCAAGCAACAAAATCTATTGTGTTAAAAGTTAAAAAATAAAATGAAAAAAATATTTTTTTTAATAATCTTTACTTTCCTTTTTTCTGTGGCTATTTCCGCTTATGCAGGAGAATTTATTTTATCATTTCCTGATTTTAGTACTGCTACAAATCCGGGTCAATTTGTTATTGTTGTATATAACTATGCTCTTGGAATATCAGGAACTTTAGCAGTTATTATGATTGTTTATGGTGGATTAAAATATTTATCTAGCCCAGGTAATCCATCTGCTCTTACTGATGCTAAAGATATTATTTTCAACGCTGTTTTTGGAATTATTATCCTTTTTGGGGCTTTTATGATTTTAAATACAATTAATCCAGCCCTTACTCAGGTCAAACAGCAGATTGGGTCTCTGGGGCCAATTCCCCCTGCTCCATCTCAAGAGCCAATAGTTAGTCCTGCACCAATCAATAGTAATCAAGTTACTATAGCTGCTCGAAAATTATTATGGGCATCAAATGTTAGTTATTCTCAATTGGATGAATGTAAAAAAGGAGCAGATCCAAAATCAATTATAGATGCCGTAGCAAATAGTGATTTTCCTATTGTTTGTACCTCTACTTGTGAATGTAAAAAAGGAGGGTCTAGTGGCAATATCACTCTCTCTTATGATATGCTTGATTCTCTTGCGGAAATTGCTCTTGGGAACAATGCATCTTTTAGGATTACTAGTCTTACTGGTGACAAACACGCTGCTGGCTCTCTTCATTATCAAGGAAGAGGTGTTGATATTACTATAGTTGGCGGTGTTGATGTGAGGGATCCAAATCAATGGACAAAACTTGTTGGAGAATTAAATGCAAGAAAAGCTATCGCTAATTGTGAAGTGGGTGGTCATTTTGTTGATTGTAAAGATCTTTTTAACGCTGATGGTAGTAAAAAAGAAGGCGCTCATATTGATGCTAAATGGTAAAATATGAATACTCAATCAAAAAAATTTATTATAATAGTCAGTCTTATCTTTATTGTTATCGCCATTGGCGTTGGTATATATTTTGCTTTAAAAAATAGTGTGCCAGCTAATACAAGTACTGAACAATCAACTAACGGTCTTCCTTCTAATTCTGATAATTCTTCTGGTTCTAATTTATCTGAGCAAGATCAAGAAGCTATTAGCTTAGAAAATTCTTATAATGAACAGAAACAAAGACTTTTTGTTTTAGGACAAGAAGAAATTGTTGGATATTGGCTTTCTGATAGATCAACATCTACCGCTAGTAGTACTGATGAACTATTAAAACAAGATGTTTATGGGCTAACGACTCAAGGAGATATAATAAAAATTATTAATCAAGACAAACAAGAAACTTTGGTCAGTTCTGATTTTGGAACTCCATATGGAGTTATTCAAAATCAAAAAGGAGACAAAGTTATCGTTGTTTTTGAGTCAGGATATTACATATTTGATCTTAATAAAAAAAATTGGGAAAAATTAGATGATCGAATCATTTCCGCCTCGTTCTCTCCCGATGGTAAAAAAATTGCTTATTTAAAAGCAGAGGCAGGTGGGGAAACGGTCTACATAAAAGATTTAACTAAAACAAAAATTAATCTAACTAAAGTTGTCACTCTAGCCATTGACGATTTTGGTATTTATTGGGGTCAGACAGATCTTATATATTTTGTTTCTAAGCAGGCCAATAAATATATTGGAGAGATTTGGTCTATAAACCTAAAAACAAAAACATTTTCAAAATTATTTACTGATTATGCGCTTGGAGTTGTTTTTTCTCAAAAATATCCATATGGCCTGAAAATATCTACCAGCAAAACCAATCAAACAAAATTTTCAATTTTTAGTTCTGCATATGAAGAAACTGCATCATTGCCGTTAGTTACAGTTAGCGATAAATGTTCTTTCTCTTTTGATTCTGAATTTATTTATTGTTCTGTTCCTTATGCTAATAATGTCGGATCATCATTTCTATTGCCTAATGATTATCTAAAAAAATCCACCACCTTCAAAGATAATTTTTATAAGATTAATTTTAAAAATGGACAATATTTTAGTGTAATTAATATTCCTAGTCTTAGTCTTGACGCAGTTTCTCTTAAAGAAAAAAACAATCAGTTATTTTTTATAAATCGTCTGGACAATAAGTTGTATATGTATAAAATATAAGAGTAATGAATAATAATCCATTAAAAAAGTTTCAAATAACCAAGCAATTAGAGTTTAGGCCAGTCTTTTATCTAACGCCTTTTCTTATTGCCGTTTTTATTATCAGTGCTATGTTTTTAGAGCCTATATGGCTTGCTATTACTGGTATTATTCTTGTTTTAACCATTCTCATTTTAATAATTATTAGCTACCGTCTTTCCAAAATAAATTTTGCCGATAAATTAAAAAATAAACAAGTTCAGAGTATTATTAGCCAACTTTCAAACGGTGTTGTTTCTTATGATAATGAATTTAAAGTAATGGTTTTTAATCATGCCTCAGAAGAGATTTTTAATTTAAAAGCTGAAGATGTAGTTGGCACAAAGCTTTCGGCTAATATGGCTTCAGATCCGAAATTTAAAACTTTAATTCAAACAATTTTTTCATCATTAGCTCCCGTTGTAGTTAAAAGATCAGAGGCAGGTGCTTTTCCTCAAGTTGTTGACATTTCTTTTGATGATCCTCAGCTAGATGTTCGTATTGTTACAGATAAAGTCTTAGATGAAAATAATAATCCTCAAGGGTTTATAAAACTCATTACCAATAAAACTAGAGAAAAAGAACTTCTTAAATCTAAAACTGAATTTATTACTGTCGCCGCGCATCAACTAAGAACTCCTTTAACAGCTATCAATTGGGCATTTGAAGCTTTAGAAAAATCAGAATTTCCTCCTGATCAAAAAGAACTTGTTGATACTGGATTTTTAGCTGCCAAAAAAATGCTTAAAACCGTTAATGATCTTTTGGATATTTCAAAAATGGAAGAAGGGAAATTCGGCTATCAATTTGAACAAGAAAATATTGTCTCTTTTCTTGAAGAAATTCTTCCTCAGGTTAATGATATCGCTACACAATATAACATTAAACTATATTTTCAAAGACCAACCGAAACTTTACTACCCGTTTTTATAGATAGGCAAAAAATGAGCATGGTCCTCTTCAATTTACTAGATAATGCTATCAAATATAATGTTGAAAATGGAACTGTCACTGTTTATGTTGAAAATATTCCACAAAAGCCGTATATCAAAATTACAATTAAAGATACTGGCATTGGTATTCCAGAAGAGCAAGTTCAGAAACTTTTTACTAAGTTTTTTAGAGCAGACAACGCCGTTAAGATTGTTGCCGATGGCACTGGTCTTGGATTATATATAGTTAAAAATATAGTTTCTCGTCATGGCGGAGATATTTGGGTTGAGTCAGAACTAAATCGTGGCACCTCTTTTTTCATTACTCTCCCTACCGATCAAAATATGATCCCCAAAAAAGAAGTTTCCGAATCTAGTGACTAAATGTTTTGCTTTAGATATAAAAAAATAATCCAATTTTGAATTGGATTATTTTTTTACTTATTACTTTCTACTTTATACATTTTACCTTCCTTTTGACATTTTGGGCAGAAATAAGCCGATCTTTGTCCTAGTTTTATCCTTACGATCGGAGTTTTACATTTTTTACACGGTTTTTTCTCTCTATTATATGTAAAATGAAAAGCACTGTAGTTTCCTTTATTGCCACGAGTATCTCTAAAATCACTTGTTGATGATCCGCGATATTTTATGGCTTTTTTAAGTATTTTTTTAGATTCTTCTATAATTTTTTTCGTTTCTTTTTTTGTTATATCTTTACACGGTTTTTTTGGATTTATTTTTGTTTTAAAAAGTATTTCATCGGCATATATGTTTCCTATTCCAGAGATTATTTTTTGATCAAAAAACATTTGTTTTATTGGAATGTTTTTTCTTTGCAGTATTGGATATAAATAATTTACATTAAAATCCTTACTCAGTGCGTCTGGGCCCAAGTTTTTTATTTCTGGTAAATTCTCTATTTTTTCTTTTTCTCCTAGAACAACTTTAGCAAACTTTCTCAAGTCCGAGAAAGCCAGCATTTTTTTATCATCTAAATAAAAAACAACTCGTATAAATCTATTGTATGGATCGTCCATGGCGCCTCTAATAGTATTTTTTATAATCCATTCATTATTCTGTTTTTTTATATCCCAATTACCCAAAAGAAAGTGTCCGGTCATTTTTTGATGAACAAGCATCACATATTTTTTGTTTGATTTATTTAAATAAAACAATATATTTTTTCCAATCCTTTTTATAGACAATATTTTTGCATCTATAATCAGTTTTTTAAAAGTGGCTAAACCAGGGCTTTTAATCAGCTTGGGTGTATCCGTCCAAAAACTCTTTATTTTTCTAGATTTTACTCTAGCCTCTAGGTCTCTGACGACTGTTTCTACCTCTGGTAATTCTGGCATAAGTTCATTATAGATACGATTTTCAAGAAATCAAAATTTTGACCTTGTTTTTTTTTGTTTTTTCTTCATACTAAATAAGTAATCAATTTAGTATGATTTTACTTTTTTATGGTCCCAACTCATATTCTCTTCAAAAAGCTCTCAAAAAGGAACTTTCTGGAGTTAGAGAAAGAAACCCCAATCTTGCTCATCAACATTTTTATCTTGATCAAGAAGGAGATGTAGAGAATCTTTATAATTCCATTGTTTCAAAAGGTCTTTTTGACGAAGGTAAAAAATCCGTTTTGATTAGTGATATAGACGAAAGTTCCTTTGAAAACGATCTTGTAAAAAAATCTTTTCAGTTTTCTGCCGACGATAGTTCTATCATTCTTTTTGTCTCTGCTTGCTGGGACAAAAAGAATTTTCCCGATTTTATTTCAAAACTAAAAAATAAAACTACCAGTTTTAAAGAATTATATTTTGATATTCCTTCTAGAACCGGTCTTTCTTGGAAGGACTTGGAGTATTATGCTTTTGTGTCTAAAATCGCCAAAGGAATATGTGATGAAAAAGGAGTTAAAATAGATTCGCCTGCAATTATTTTACTCCTATCTTTTTTGGACTATGATTTATTTGCTTTTGAAAATGAAATTGTAAAACTTTCCTATCTTAATAAAATAATTACCAAAGATTTTCTTTTGTCTCTTTCTGAGTACAAACTCAAAGCCAATTTTTGGGATTATGCTAAGGATATTATTTCCCCAAGTGATTTAAGAAGAAGTTTTATTGCTCTAGAGAATATTATTTCTCAAAAAATAGAACCATTTTCTTTGTTTAATTATTTAGCTAAAAATGCCAAAACAAAATTCCTTGCTTCTAAGTTATATAATTTAGATAAGAGAATAAAGTCCGGTCTTCTAGAGGTTGACCAGGCTCTTTTGGAAATTGTCTTGAAATAAAAACACCTCTTAATTAAGAGGTGTTTTTATAGTTTATTTTTTGTTAACCAACTTTGTTATTCTTGATTTAATTCTAGAGGCCTTATTTTTAGCAATTGCGTTTGATTTAGATACTTTATCGGCGAGTTTATATAGTTTTGACAAAGCTTCTTTTGCCTGATCAACTTTCTTATCAAGCATTAATTTTTTGACTTCTTTTATGGCTTTTTTTAAAACCACCTTTTTTTTAAGGTTATTTTCTTTTCTTCTGACATTTTGCCTGAGTGCTTTTTTGGCTGATTTAATTTTTGGCATGTTTTATAAATGTGAAATATGATTGTTATAGTATCAAAATTAATTCTTCAAGTCAAATTTTTATTTGGCGCGCTAAATAATAGATCTGTCAATTGTGGTTTTTGACAGACAAAAGAAGCAGTAGTCATTCTGAGTATAGCGAAGAAACCCATTTGATTAATAGAGGTGCATTGTTTTAGTGATTTGATCTCATTTATTATGAAGTAAGATAGATAAAATTAAAAAATAATAATACGACAGATAGTTTATCTTCACCTGTTCTTTAGATTGTTTATAATCTAATCATGATGTATTATTCTAATATAATATAAATATGTTTTACTCTATTTCTGGAAAATGTATCGCTAAGGGCAACGATTTTTTGGCTATTGAAGCTGGAGGCATAGGATTTAAGATTAATGCCACAAAAAGAATCATAGAAAAAGCCGTCATTAACGAAGATTTTAAAGTTTTTTGTTATTGGCATGGAGATAGTTTTGAAATATATGGATTTCCTCATCAAGAAGAGCTGTCTTTGTTTCAACTTCTCATCTCTATTTCTGGTATTGGGCCTAAAATGGCTCTAAAAATAATGAATTTAAATTCAGTTGAGGAAATTCAATCCGCAATTGCCTTAGAAAAACCAGCCTATCTTTCTGACAAAGGTGGGGTTAGCGTTAAAACCGCTTCTAAAATTGTTTTAGAATTGAAGGATAAAATTATCCATCCTTCTAGTTTCGTTGATTTAGATAAAAGCAGTGAAAGAGAACAGATAGAAAACGCGCTTTCTAACCTCGGTTATCAAAGAAAAGATATCCAAAAATCTATGATTCATATTCCAGTCAATCTCAATAAAATAGAGGATAAGATTAAATTCGTTTTAAAACATTTAGCCTCCAGATAAAATATGATTAAAAATCTTATTTATAATTTATATCATTATTTTTTGTCTCTCCTGGGGGGGATTATTTATCTTTTTTCATCCAGAAAGATAAAAATTATTGGTGTTACCGGAACCAAGGGGAAATCTACAACCATTTCTCTCTTATCTAGTATTTTAGAAGCGGGTGGATTTAAAACTGCTTATATATCCTCTGTTTATGTAAAAATAGGCGATTCTATTTCAAAAAACAACAAAGGTAATTCTATGCCGGGAAGGTTTTTTATTAAAAAATTTATTTCCCAAGCGGTTAAAGCTAATTGCGATTTTGTTCTTATAGAGATTACTTCTCAAGGAGTTCTTCAATATCGCCATAGATTTATTAAATATGACAAAGCTGTTTTTCTTGATATTCATCCGGAGCACATTGAGGCCCATGGATCTTTTGAAAAATATCTTGACGCTAAATTAGATTTTTTCAGATATGTTGCTAGAACAAATAAAAATGCCAAATTTTTTGTTAATAAAGAAGATAACCACTCTCAAGATTTTAAAAATGTAGTTAGGGGACAGGAGGTTGTTGAATTTTTATATTCTGATATAGATAAACTAAATGCTAAAATTCCAAATTGTTTAGCCGGTGATTTTAATAAAATTAATCTATCTGTTTCTTTGGCAATTGCTAAAGATGAAAAAATCTCTGAGGATAAAATAAAAACCGCCATTGAATCTTTTACAGGAGTTTCTGGAAGAATGGATATTATTTTAGAAAATCCATTTAAAGTTATCGTTGACTATGCTCATACCCCTGATTCTCTAAAAAATTTATATTCTTATCTCGTCTCTCAAAAAAAATCTCCAAATAATAAACTAATCTGTATATTGGGTTCTGCTGGTGGGGGGCGTGATAAATGGAAGCGTCCTAAAATGGGGGAGGTGGCTTGTCAATATTGCGATACTATCATTCTCACCAATGAAGATCCTTATGACGAAGACCCAGATGAAATTATTTCACAAATAAAATCATCTATTTCCAAAGACAAAGAAGTTTTAGAAATAATAGACAGGGTTTCAGCTATAAAAAAATCATTAAGTCTTGCCAAAAATGGCGACATTATCATTTCAACCGGTAAAGGATCAGAAGATTGGATTCATCTTGAAAATGGTAAAAAAATTCCGTGGAACGAAAAAGAAGAATTTTTAAAATATTTACCTAAAAATTAACGAGACTCATTGAGTCTCGTTTTTTTGTGCTATTTGGATGGCCTTGGTGGCCATCTTTTTCTCGCCAAAGCTTTGGCGAGATTATCAGAGGCCCTGGCGATGCCCCTGATAAACCGAAGGGCGTCTGTTCCCCCTTCGGCCAACGCCAAACTATTGGCGCTACTTGAAAGTTTGACGACTTGGTTTCCCAAGCTATCAAACCCAACAACAGCTGTCACCTGAACATAATACTCCGCTGTCCCTTTTTTCATCGGAACAGCAACTGTAATGTAAAATCCATCGACGCTGGCAGGAATATCCTGCCGGACTTCCGATTTTATATTAGGCATCTTTTGCCCCCTTATTCACAAAACAAACATAAAACAAAAGATGATATATGTCAAATATCTATCTGAATCTGGACAATGATTTTGGTAATGTGTACACACATATGGCAGTCCTTTATATTTT
>JAVHOK010000018.1:3730-15032 GCA_036170035.1 Minisyncoccota bacterium | reverse complement strand
ATTAAACTTCTGTTTCTGATTTTATATTTTCTTCTTCCATTATGCTGTCGTAAGCCTCTTTCTCTAAAGTTTCTTTTTCCATCAAAGTCTTAGCTATTTTATCTAGGGTTGGCCTATGGTCTGTGATTATTTTTTTAGCGCAGGTTAAACATTTATGAATAATTTTTTCTATCTCTTTGTCTAATTCCAAAGCAGTGGCATCGGAATAATTTCTTTCAGATGAAATTTCTTTACCTAAAAATATAAGTTCTTGAGTTTTTCCAAATGTAATTGGGCCAAATTTTTCACTCATTCCATATCGGTTTACCATTTTTCTAGCTATTTCAGAAGAAACTTGTAAATCATTTGATGCTCCAGTGGAAAGATCTTGAAAAATAGCTTCTTCGGTAACATATCCTCCAAAAGCAACAGTAATGTCTGCTAGAAATTGTTTTTTTGTTTTAAGATATTTTTCTTCTAGTGGAAGTTTAAGTGTATATCCACCAGCGTGTCCTCTAGCGATAATAGAAACCTTATGGACTGGATCGGCATATTTTAAACAAGATGAAATAAGAGCATGCCCAGCTTCATGATAAGCGGTGATTTCTTTTTCTTTATTTGAGATTGAACGAGAGCGTCTTTCTGGGCCAAGAAGAACTTTTTCTATTGATTCGTATAAATCTGATTGATCTATTTCTTTTTTGCTGTTTCTGGCAGCGAGAATAGCCGCTTCATTCATAAGATTAGCTAATTCAGCTCCAGAAAATCCTGGAGTGCGAACAGCTATTTTTCTAAGGTCAATGTCTTTATTTAAAGATTTGTCTCTAGAATGAATTCTTAGTATAGCTTCTCTGTCATTTATATCGGCTAATTCCAAAATAACTCTTCTGTCAAATCTTCCTGGGCGAAGAAGAGCGGGATCTAAAATATCTGGTCTGTTAGTGGCGGCAAGAACTATAACTTGGGTGTCTTTTTCAAAACCGTCCATTTCAACAAGAATTTGGTTAAGGGTTTGTTCTCTTTCGTCGTGTCCACCGCCAACGCCAGCGCCTCTTTCTCTTCCAATGGCATCTATTTCATCAATAAATAAAATAGCAGGAGAGGCTTTTTTAGCAACAGCAAAAGCATCTCTAGTTCTAGAGGCACCAACACCAACAAACATTTCAACAAATTCCGAAGCGCTTATATGAAAGAAAGGAACGCCAGCTTCTCCAGCAACAGCTCTGGCTAGAAGTGTTTTTCCCGTTCCTGGTAATCCAAGAAGCAAAACTCCTCGAGGAATTTTTGCTCCAAGATCTAAATATTTTTTTGGATTTTTAAGAAAATCAACAACTTCAATTAGTTCTTGCTTAGCTTCTTTAAGACCGGCCACATCAGCAAATGTGATTCTGTCTTTATTTGGAGAGAACATTTTTATTCCAGATTTTCCAAATGTAAAAGCTTGAGATGATCCAGATTTTACTTGACGAAAAGTTATCCAGAAGAAAGCGCCAATTAAGATTATTGGTATTAATATAGGAAGAAGAAAAGAGGCCCAGAATTTTATTCCGGATTCGTCTTTGATTTCTACGCCGATGGTTGAGAGTTTTTCTGGATTTACATTGTAGTTTTTCAATGTTTCTATTATTCCAGATTCCGTCTCTTTTTTAGTAATTCCTTTGTCGCCATTTTTGAAATCTATATTAATAATGTTGCCTTCAACAGTTATTTTGGAAATTTCATCTGAATTTATTTTGTTGACTAAGTCGTTAAGATTGATGTTTTTTATAAGTGTGTTAGATGAATACATTGTTGAAAATAGCAGAGCAATAGATATAAAAATTAGAATTACAACTGAAATGTTTTTCATTAGTTTTGACCAAAGGCTGTTGTTTTTTTTCTTTTTTGTTTGCATATGAGGTGATTATACATAAATAAGTAGAAAGTATAAAGTGAGAATAAGTAGAAAGTAATAAGTAAAAGGTAATAAGTAGAAAGTAATGAGTAGAAAGTAATGAGTAGGGGGTAAAAAGTTAAAAGAAGTAAAAGGTAGAAAGAATATATACAGTATAATGTATGCCGTATGCAGTATTAAGAAAATTAAGAGAGATTGCGAAAGATAAGATGAGGAAGTAAAAGATAACCCTTCAATTTTATTGATTCGACTAAGTTTACTATAAATTATAATAAATAAAAAATAGAAGAGATTAAAATTAAAGAGAAAATAGTGGGATATACTGAATTATGAGTATAAAAGAGTAAAACAAAAAAGACTTGTTCTTTACAAGTCTTTTTTAAAAGCTTAGATTACTTTTTTAGTTTGAGGATAATTCTTTTCTCAGATGGTTTAAGAATAGAAATTATAAAAGTGTATTCTTTTCCTATTTCTAATTCTTGTTTCATTTTTTCCAAACTCTCAAATTCTGAAACATGAATTAATCCTTGTAAATCGTATCCAAGAGAAACCAAAGCTCCAAAAGGATTAAATTTATTAATTATTCCTTTAATTTCTTGTTCAACTTTGAAAATTGACTCAGCTTTATCCCAAGGATTTTCTTTTAATGCCTTGAAAGAAAGTGAGACCTTACCATCTTTTATTTCAATAATTTTTGCTTTAATAGAATCATTAACTTTTATAACTTCTTTTGGTGAATCAATAAGTTTGTGATCTATTTCACTAATATGAACCAATCCTTCAATGGTTGGATCGTCAATGAAACGAACAAAAACTCCAAAATCCGCAACTCCAGAAGCAATAACTTCAACTATATCTCCTTCTTTGTATTTTTCTAAACTCTTTTTGACTCCTTCTCCAGTTACCTCTTTTTCAGAAAGAATAAGTTTTTCACTTTTGGCATTAAAATCAAGAATTTTTACTTCTAGATCTTGTCCAATAAATTTCTTTAATTCTTCTAAGATTTTATTTTTATCTCCATCTTCAACATGAGGATAGTGTTCGGCGGAAAGTTGAGAGACTGGGATAAAGGCTTTAATTCCAGAGATTTCTGTCATAAGACCTCCGGAATTAGCGGAAGCAACTTTAACAACCATAACTTCTGTGGAATCCTTAAGTTTTTTGATGTCTTGCCAGTTTTGTTGCCACATAGCTTTAACTAGCGATATCTCTGTATAACCATCTTCATTCTCTGGATTGGTGATAGTAACGGTACATTTTGCCCCCTTTTCAAGGTTCTTAATAATATCCTTGGCGTTTAAAAATTCTATTCCATAAACCACTCCTGTTCCTTTGCCGGGAAGATCAAAGTAAGCGATTTTACTTTCTTTTGATATAAGCTCTGCCTCAATAGCATCTCCACCCTTTAGAGGAGTGGTTAATCCAGGATTGGATTTTAATATTCCTGTTAATGGATGATTTTTCTTTGAATCCTCTGAAACTCTAACTTTTGACATATTTATATTTTTAACGCATAGATATGCGCGTTAGTAAATGTACATAAAATTCAGTTGCAAATCAAGAGCAAAAGAGGTAAAATGACTTTTAAATAATAACTAACAAAAATAATTTGTTAGTTTGTTTTTCTGGGTTTTAAATAAAAATACTAAAGATTTTAATTTTATGGTTATAAATTGGTATGGAGAGGGATGTTTTAAATTTCAAAATGGTGAGGTTTCTTTATTGACAGATTTGCCCGATCAAACTTCGGGGATTTCTGCGCCAAGAATTGGAACTAATATAATGTTAAAAACGATTACGGCTTGGCCAACTGAATTTGGAGAGGATACAAAAGCTGATAAAACAATATTTGGAGCGGGTGAGTATGATGCTAAAGATGTAAAGATAAAAGGATTTCAGTTAAAAGAAGAATCAGCAGAAAAATATTTTAAAACTATATATGTTATAAAGTGGGAAGATATGAGTATTGGTTTTTTGGGACACATTAGTGGAGATGTTCCAACAAATGCTATGGAAAATTTTGAAGAATTAGATGTTTTAATTGGACCAGTGGGCGGAACACCTTTTATGGATATTGAAAAAATAAATAGACTGGTTAAAGTTTTAAATCCTAAAATATTTATTCCCTCTTTTTATAAAATTGCCGGTCTTAAAAGAAAATCAGGAGAACTAAAAGATTTCTTAGATAAATTTGGAGGAGAAGTAGAAAAAGATTTAGATAAATTTGTCTTTAAGAAAAAAGATATACAAGATTTGAAAAAAACAAAAATCGTATGTTTCAAGATATAAAAAATCAAATTAATTCAGTTAGATATGGAGAGTTAGAGAAAAGAAGAAAATGGTTTTACATTGTGACGATTAGTTTGTGTTTGATTTTTTTTGTGATAGGAATTGTTTTTATAGGATCACAAATAAAACTGGAAGATAAAAATAAAGAAAATAATGGAATGAGTACTAATAAAGCGGGTATAAGCGAGTTTTTAGATGTTTTTAAAAGTGGATTTAATGTTATAAAAGAAAAAGTAAAAAGTGGTTCAAGGGCAACAGAATTTTTAATTGATGTCAATAATGCGACAACAACATCTACCACATCAACTCAATAATTTCCGGGAAATGTAATCAAAGACTAAAATTATTTTATTGATTGTCTAAAGAGAAATATGAAAAAAAATAAAGAAGAAAAAAAGATAGAATCTCAACCAGAAGAAAATAAAAATTTTCAAAGTGTTGTCAAAGCTGAAATAAGCCAGGAGATGCAAACTTCTTATTTGGATTATGCAATGTCTGTGATTGTATCTAGAGCATTGCCAGATGTTAGAGATGGTCTTAAGCCTGTGCATCGAAGAATATTATGGGCGATGTGGGACACGGGTTTGACTCATGGTTCTAAATATAGAAAATCTGCCAATGTGGTTGGAGAAGTTTTAGGGAGATATCATCCACATGGAGATTCTTCTGTTTATGATGCAATGGTTCGCATGGCACAAGATTTTTCTTTGAGATACCCATTAATTGATGGACAAGGAAATTGGGGATGTTTTACAAAAGATACCCTCGTTAAATTAACAGATGGTCGGAATGTGAGCTTTGAAAATCTTATTGTGGAGGCAAAGGCGGGTAAAAAAAATTATACTTATACCATAAATAAACTTGGACTTATCTCGATCGCTGAAATTAAAAATCCTCGTCGTACTATACAAAATGCGCAGATAATTAAAGTAACGCTTGATAATGGAGAAGAAATAAAATGCACGCCCAACCATCTATTTATGTTAAAAGATGGGTCTTATAAAGAAGTGCAAGACATAACAGAAAAAGATTCTATTATGCCATTATATGAAAAATTATCTGAAAAAACTGATCGTCTTAATAGAGAAGGATATATTTTAATTTATCAACCCAAAACTGATATATGGGTACCTGCGCATCATTTAGCGGATAATTATAATCTAACCCATAAGAGATATACAAAAAATACTGGGCGAGTACGCCATCATATTAATTTTAATAAATTAAACAATAGTCCGGATAATATAGTGCGTATGCAATGGGGGCAACATTGGCAAACACATTATAAAAATGCCAGTGAATTACATAAAAGTATTGATTATAGAAAAAAAATAGCCACAGGAAGAAATGCTTACCTGAGCAAACCAGAAACTAAAGAAAAATATTCAAAACTTCTTACTGAACGCAATATAAAAAATTGGCAGAATCCTGAATATCGCAAAAAAATGTGTCAGTTTTTGAGTAAAATAAATAAACAATTTATTCAAAAACATCCCGAGAAGCGAAAAGAATTTGGCGAACGAGTAACTAAAATACTTAAAAAGTTGTGGCAGAATCCCGAATATCGTTTGTTTATGCATAAAAAGATTATTGAAGGGAACAAAAACCATATCACAAATAGAACTGGCAAGATAAAATTTTTGAACATTTGTAAGATAATTTTAGAGAGGCATCTTGATCTAAATGAAACATCTTATAACGAGATACGAAATAATGTGTATCCGTATGGTAAGGCGACTCTTTGGAATACGGGGCTGACTAAATATTTTCAAAACAATAGGAATCTTATTCATCAGGAAATTAATAAGAACCACCGAGTAGTAAAAATTAAAAAGTTATCTTCTAGAGAAGATGTATATGATTTAACAGTTGATGGAACTCATAATTTTTGTTTAGGTTCCGGGATTTTTGTACACAACTCGGTGGACGGAGACAATGCCGCGGCTATGCGTTATACCGAGTGTCGTTTATCTAAGATCGCGGAAGAGATGATGGTTGATATAGAAAAAAATACAGTTGATTTTGCGCCAAATTATGATGGATCAAGAATGGAGCCAACCGTTGTTCCTTCAAAGGTTCCTCAAATGCTTTTGAATGGATCAGTCGGAATTGCAGTTGGTATGGCAACGGATATTCCGCCGCATAACTTAACTGAAATAACAGAGGCGATTTTGCATATTATAAAAAATCCAAATGCTACCGTGGCGGAGATAATGGGGATTGTTAAAGGACCCGATTTTCCAACGGGTGGAATTATGTATGACAGAAAAGCAATTGTTGAGGCCTATACCGTTGGACAAGGGTCTATTACTTGCAGAGCTAAAGCAGAAATAACAGAAAGAAAAGCTGGTCAATATAATATAATGATTTCCGAAATTCCTTATAGAGTTAACAAATCAGAATTAATCAAGAGAATTGCTGAGCTTGTTTCGGATAAAAAAATTGAAGGAATAAAAGATTTAAGAGATGAAAGTGATAAAGATGGGCTTTCTATTGTAGTAGAATTAAAGACCGATGCACCAGCTCAAAAAGTTCTAAATGCTTTGTATAAACACACTGAATTGCAGAAGAATTTTAATATGAATATGATTGGTCTGGTAAATGGAATTCAGCCGCAACTTCTTTCAATCAAAGATGTTTTGGAGCAGTACATTGGACATAGGAAGATAATAATAAGAAGAAGAACGGAATTTGATCTAAATAAAGCCAAAGAAAGGGCTCATATCTTAGAAGGTTTAGTAAAAGCATTGGATTCTATTGACGCAGTAATTTCAACAATAAAAAAATCCAAAGACAAAGAAGAAGCACATAAAAATTTGATGGTAAAATTTAAATTAACCGATATTCAGGCAACGGCAATTTTGGAAATGAAATTACAGACATTGGCTTCTTTGGAAAGAAAAAAATTTGAGGATGAATTAGATGAAAAAATGAAATTAATTAAAGAATTAGAATTAATTTTATCTTCTGATAAAAAAATTCTTTCTGTGGTAGAAAAAGATTTAATTGATGTAAAGGATAAATATGGAGATGCTAGAAGAACTCAACTTGTTAATTCCGGAATATCTGAGTTTAAAGATGAAGATTTGATTGCTTCAGAGGATGTGATTATTACTATGTCTCAAAGTGGATATGTAAAAAGAATTGATCCAGATACTTTTAAGTCCCAACATAGAGGAGGCAAGGGCCTTATTGGGGCGGAAGTGAGCGAGGATGACTTTTTGACTCATTTGGTGAGCGCTAATACCCATGATAATATTTTATTTTTTACTGATAGTGGAAAAGTTTTTCAAACAAAAGTTTATGAAATCCCTCAAGGGTCAAGAACTTCTAAAGGGAAAATAGTTAATAATTTTTTAGATATTCCGCCAACAGAAACTATAAGAGCTTTGGTGGCTTATGGTGATAAAGAAAAAGGAAATGGATTTTTGGTGATGGTAACAAAAGGTGGAGTGATTAAAAAATCATCACTTAAAGATTTTGAGCACGTTAGAAGAAGTGGAATTATAGCCATTAATTTACAAAAAGGAGACTTTTTGTCGTGGGTAAAAGCATCTTCTGGAAAAGATCAGATAATTTTGGCAACTTCTGGAGGACAGGCGATTAGATTTAAAGAGAGTCAACTTAGACCAATGGGAAGAACGGCCTCTGGAGTTAGAGGGATAAAATTAAAGAAAGATGATGTGATAGCCGGAATGGATATAATAAGAGAAGATCAGATTAGTAATAAAAAACAAAATGTCTTGATGGTAACAGAAGGAGGGTTTGCCAAGCAGACGCCATTAAAAGAATATAAAGTTCAATCCAGAGGGGGGCAAGGAATAAAAACTGCTAAAATAACTCCAAAAACAGGGAAAATTAATGAGATAAAAATAATTGCTGATGAAGAAGAGATTATTGTCCTATCTGCAAAAGGACAAGTAATAAGAACAAAATTGGCAGATGTGAGAGAGAGTTCAAGAGCAACTAGCGGAGTGAGAGTAATGAGATTGGATGAGAGCGACAAGATTGTGGCGATAACATGTTTGTAACAAGTTTAAATTTTAAAATTCAAATTTTTAAGTTATTTTATTGAAATAAATATATTTGTTTGCGATAAATAATAATCGAGATTAGTAAGGTGAAAAATTAATATTAAAAAGGACGCCTATAGGTGTTCTTTTTTAATAAATACAGAGACTTTGTCTTTTTGAAGAGATATTTGTATAATAGAGGTATATGAACTTTGATTTAAAAAAGATTGCTATTGCGATTTTTATAATTATTTTAGTGGTTGTTTTAATTGTTATTTTTGGGAAGAAAAGCACACAAGTTGATCCTAATTTTCCAACGACAAATGTAACTCTAAAAGTTTGGGGATGGGGAGACGAGAATGGGGCCTTTGTTGATATATTCAAAGCATATGAAGCGACCATAAAAACAGTGAAGTTGCAATATACAAAATTTGATTCAAAAGATGGTTATGAAAAAGCATTAATAAATGCTATGGCGTCAAATACTGGTCCAGATATTTTTATGATAGATGATTCTTGGGTTTCTAAACATTCAGACAAAATGATGCCAGAGGCAGGGACACTTATGAATGCGGGTCTTTATAAAACGCTATACCCAGAAGTTGTTTCCAAAGATATGATTTTGTCAGGATATGTATATGGAGCGCCTTTGTATATGGATGCTATGGCTCTTTTGTATAACAAAGATATATTTAATACTAAATCAATTATTTTTCCCCCCACGAGTTGGGATGAATTTGTAGATGATGTTATTAAAATAAGAGAGGTTGATCAAAACAAAAAGATACAACTAGTAGGGACAGCTTTGGGTGGAGCGACAAATGTAGATAATTTGGGAGATATTTTGAGTGTTTTGGCTATTCAATCTGGAGGAACAATGAATAGAATAAACGACAAGGGAGTTGATTTTGGAAGCGCGATGGAGAAAGGACTTTCTTTTTATATGCAGTTTTCAGATCCAGTTTCCACATATTATTCTTGGAATGAAAGTTTCGCTAAATCTAGAGAGATGTTTGCTTCTCAAAAAGTTGGTATGATTTTAGATTATTTTAGCGCATTTGATGCGATTAAAAAACAAAACCCATTTTTGAATATTGATGTGGCTACTTTGCCTCAATTAAAAGGGGCAAGCGCTCAAAATATTTCAACAGTGGCAAAATATAAAGCCTTAGCTGTTTCTAAACAATCAAAATATCCGTATGTAGCATGGCATTTTATAAAATTTATGACAACTCAAGAATCTACGATTTCTTTGTATCTAACAAACACAGGAAGATTGCCAGCCTTAAAGACAATGATTAATGCGGGAATAAAAAAACAAGAAAATGATGTTTTTTTGAAATCTTTCTTACAAGCAAAAACATGGCAGAAGGCCGATTATGAGAAAATTAATCTTGTATTTAGGGGGATGATTTTGGATATTTTATCTGGGAAAGTGGATTTGTCTAAATCGCTTAAATCAGCCGGAGAAGAGATAGATAGGATGTACTGAAAATTAACCAGCAACTAACAACGGACGACTTACAACAAAGAGGAGAAATAAAAATCAAAATTTTAGATTTGTAACTACAAAAAACCAGAAGAAATATGAGAAAAAAAATAGGTGTTTTATTAATAGGAATAATGTTGATGGTATTAATGGCAAGTGGTGCGCAAGCGACAGATGATGGCTTGGTTCCGTGTGGAGGAGATGGGCAACAGCCGTGCACGTTTCAAGATTTAATGAATTTAATTAAAAATGTGATGAAATTTGCTATGATTAATTTAGCCATTCCGGCAGCGGTAGGAATTACTATATATGGAGGAGTTTTGATGGTAATATCTCAAGGCAATGAGGCTAAATTTAAAAAAGGAAAAGATATTATACAAGGAGTGGTGATTGCTTTTGTAATTATGTTTAGTGCCTGGTTGATAGTCAATACAGTGATGGGATTTTTAATAAGATAAAATATTTGGTATAATTTTAATATATGAAATTTAGATATTATTCGTTGTTAGCTTTTTTCTTGTCATTGCCAACAATGACAATGGCTCAAAGTGGGTCGCCTAGTCCTAGTATTGAATTACCAAATCCAGCTGGTTTGGAAACCGTGAATGATTTATTGGCGAGGATCATTAATTGGCTGTATATAATTTCTGCTCCAGTGATTACAATTATTGTTATCTGGGCAGCATTTTTGATGTTGACAGCCAATGATAATAAAAATCAGTTTGAACAAGGAAAGAAAATGATAAAAAATGCGGCGATTGGGGCAGGGGTAATTATTTGCGCGAGTGGGCTTGTATTCATAATTAAAGAATTTTTTGGAGTAAATCCGTAAAACAATAAAAGGTTAAGTTAAAAGGTTATTTATTTTTTTAGTTATCTAAAATAAAAATATGAAAAAAATATTAGGTTCAATATTATTAGGGATAGGGTTATTGCCGGTTTATGTTTTGGCTCAGGAGCCTACTCCCCCGGCTTCTCCTATAAATAGCTTTGAAGATATAGTTGGGCTTTTAAATAAGGCGATTCAATGGATGTATACGATATTTTTTATTGTAGCTGTGGGATATATACTTTGGGCGGCTTATGATTTTTTGACATTTGGAGGAGAACCAAAAAAAGTTGAAGATGCAAAAAGTAAATTAAAATATGCGGTGATAGCAATTGTGGTAGCATTGGTGGCAACTGGGGTATCGTCTATTGTGGCAAGTATACTTACTCAATAAAAATATATGAAGAAATTATTTTTTGTTTTTATTTTTACAATTTTGATTTTAACTCCTTTAATGGCAAGTGCTGTAGATGAGTCAATAATAAATCCGTTTAAAGGAACGAGTATGGAGTCGCCGATTGAAAATGTCGGACAGATTGTTGGAGATAATGATAGTCTTATAATAGTGATAATTAAGTGGATATATACAATACTTTTTATTGTCGCTGTTGGATATATACTCTGGGCGGCTTATGATTTTGTTACTTCAAAGGGAGAACCAAAAAAAGTTGAAGATGCAAAAAGTAAATTAAAATATGCAGTTATAGCTATTGCGGTAGCGTTATTAGCGACTATTATCCCTTCTCTAGTAAAAGATTCTTTGGGTGGAGGAAGTGTAAATCAAGATCAAAATATTGAGCCTACACAAT
>JAVHOK010000018.1:0-3630 GCA_036170035.1 Minisyncoccota bacterium | reverse complement strand
ATATTGAGCCTACACAATGTTCTCCGTCATTTTGTGCTGGACACCCTACTGATCCATGTTGTGAATAATTTTAATGAGATTGGTTTGGCTATTGGTTTTTTGTTTTTTTAATATCATTCTGTTATAATTAAAGCATAAAAGGAAAGGTCGTAAAGTTTTTATAAAATATTATGAAATTAGTTAAAAATATATTATTAGGTTCGGTTCTTGCGATTGTGTCTATTTCTTTGTTAGCTGGTCCTGCTATGGCTATTTCCGCTGGACAAGGTCCGACAGATATTATTGGTGGTCAAAATGCTAATAGCAACTTTAGTTCCATTAGTGGATGGGTTGAAATTCTTTTGACGGTGATTAGATGGTTCTATACAATTATATTTATAATTGCTGTGGCATTTATATTATGGTCAGCTTTTGATTTCGTTACTTCAAAAGGAGATGATACGAAGGTTAAAGAAGCAAAACAAAAACTTATGTATGCCGTTGTCGGTATAGCGGTGGCATTGTTGTCATATGCGATTGTGTCATTTGTCCAAAGTTCTGTTAATAGTGGATTAGCAAGTTAATTTAAATTTTTGATATAAAAACCCCTTTGGCGTAAACTGAGGGGTTTTTATATGTCGCAAAATATGATAGTATGATTATATATGTCCGAAATCCAAAAATATATAAAGGAATATCTTGATTATTTAGAGATAGAAAAAAATCGATCTATCAAAACTATAGAAAATTATAGGCACTATTTAAATATCTTTATAGAAGATCAAAAAATTGTTTTTGTAAAAGATGTTAATCAAAACACAGTCAGAAATTTTCGTTTGGCTTTAGCTAGAAAGGTAACAAATACAAAAGAATATATTAAAAAAAGAACTCAAAGTTATTATGCAATTGCAATTAGAAACTTTCTTAAATATCTTGTAAAGAATGATGTTCCAATTAAAATTTTACCAGAGCAGATAGAACTACCCAAAATACCTCAAAGACAGATTGAAATTATAGAGTACGCTGATCTAGAAAGATTTTTAAATTCTCCACAAGGAGACACATTAAAAGTTTTACGAGATAGAGCTATTTTGGAAACATTATTTTCTACCGGTCTTCGTATTTCCGAATTGTGTTCTTTGACTAGATATATAGACATAGAAAGAGGAGAAGTGACGGTCAGAGGGAAAGGGCAAAAATTGAGAGTGGTCTTTTTTTCCGAAAGCGCTAAAAAAGCCGTCAAAGAGTATTTAGACAAAAGAGGAGATGCGGAAGAGGCGCTTTTTATTAGTCTATCTAAGGCAAAAAATCCAAAAGTAATTGGACCAATTATACCAAGAACGATTCAAAGATTGGTTAAATACTATGCTAAAAAATCTGGAATATTAGGGAAAGTGACGCCTCATCAACTTCGTCATCAATTTGCAACTGATCTTTTACAAAATGGTGCAGATATAAGATCGGTTCAGGCACTACTTGGGCATGCCAACATCTCTACAACTCAAATTTATACACATGTAACAAATAAAGAATTAAAAGATATCCATAAAACATTTCATGGAAAAAGAAGATAAAAATTTGATTAAATCGTAAAAAAAGGATAAATTTATTTAGTTATTTTTTGAATTGATAATATTTGGGCGGGTGGCGAAATTGGCAGACGCGCTGGCCTTAGGAGCCAGTGGGAATTAACCCCCGTGGAGGTTCAAGTCCTCTCCCGCCCACATATAAAATAACCCCATAGGGATATTTTATATGTGGGCGGATTGGATTATCCACTTTTGCTTGCGGAAAAAAAATATGCTATATTATTCTCATATGGCAGGATTTGGAGAAAAACTCTCGGCTATCAAGGGAAAGCAAGAAGCCGCAGACCTAAAGAAAAAACAGGAAGCCGAACAAGCCGCTGAAACGGCTCGGCTTGAGCGTGAAGCAAAGCGTAGTGAGCTTTCTGCTGAACGCGATACTGTTACGGCAGAGTTTGCTCAAGCAGAGCAAACTGCTAACGAAGCACGTGAAGCTATTGCTCAAGCTGACGCTTTTGCCGAACAACAAGGTGAAAATTTAGACCCCGAAGCAAAAGCAGAAATTGACGCTATGAAAGTTGAAGCCGGAGAAGCACAACAAAAATTTGAAGAACTAAAAACTAGACTGGGCGGACTTAATGCGGAAATTTCTGCTTTTGAAGGTTCAGAAGAATCTCAAGAAATTTCTGCAGAAGCAACAACAGAATTTTCTCAAGGTGAAGCACCCGCAACAGAAGAAGCTCCACAAGTAGAAGTAGAACAAACGTCCGAAGTTCCCGATACAGAAAAAAGAGCAGAAGTTTCGAATGTAGAATCTTCTGAACAAAATCCGGAAGCACCAAACGCTGCTGACCTTGAAAAGTTTTCTGAAAAATCTAAAGAATATTTTATTCGAACTGCTAAAGAATTTGAGAAAACAAATCTTTACGATGCAGCTTTGATGTATAGGTCTGCTGGAGACGAAGAAAAATTCCAAGAGCTGGCTAGACAATGTGCTGCAAAAAGAGAAGCTGAGGGAGATTTCGAAGGAGCGTCCTTTATGTATAAAGATGTTGGAGATCAAAGTAAGTACGAAGAGATGATGAATAAATCTGCGGAGAAAAAAGCAGTTCCTGGAACTTTCGGCGGAGGTTTTTCAAGAGCTGCTGAGGATTATGAAAGGGCTGGTAATTTAGAGAAATCAAGAGAAATGCATCTAGGAGCAGCTCGACAGCATGAGCAATATGAAAATTCTGCATTCTACGCAGCTCAAGAATATGAAAAAGCTGGCGATGAAAAAAATGCTAAGAAAAGCTATGAAAGAACTATAAAGGAGTTGGAAGCAAATCCACCGGCAGGCAGAGGGCACTTGGAGCAAATCGCTGAATCATATACGAAACTTGGTAATCAAGAAAAAGCAAAAGAGGCATATCTAAAATTTGCTGAGGTGGCATATCAAGAACATGACATTAAGAGAGCAGCAGAAGTATACGCAATGCTAGGTGATGAGAAAAAAGCACAGGAGTTAGCAGAAGAGGAAGCAAAAAATTATCGCGACTTATTAGGCCGTAGTCCTTATGGTGGCAATGTTGATGACTACAAAGCTATTTCTGAAATCTATAAACGAGCTGGTAATTCTGAAATGGCAGATAGATATGCTAATTTTGCCGTTCAGGATAAAGCAAGTCGTGATAATCACCAGGCGTCAATAGCAGAGTCCCAGGGTGAATTTTTGAGGGCTGCACAATATTACGAAGCTGCTGGAAACAAAACAAAAGCGAAAGAAGCAGCCGAAAAAACAGTGGCTAAATTGGAACAAGTTAAAGAACCGTCCCGCTACCAACTACGCGATATTGCGTATGCCTACCAAATGTTGAGCAAAGCAGCTTAATTAAGCAATAGTAGAAAAATAAAAAAATTCCCTTTGTTAAATCAGGGAATTTTTTTATTTTTCTATTCCTAATTGTTTTCTTAGTTCAGATAACTTGAGAGCATCAGCACGTTTTCGTGCTGATGAAACAGATTCGCCAGCGCGTTTTTTAATAGCGACAAATTGTTGTTGAAGTGCTTTCAACTGAAGCTCTACATCTTTCAATTGAGCTTGCAGTTCTGCTTTTTTAGATGGATTTTGTGTCTGCATATGTTT
>JAVHOK010000017.1:0-3117 GCA_036170035.1 Minisyncoccota bacterium | reverse complement strand
TGATTAACATACTAGAATCATAGTTTCCTTCTTATCTTTCTTTCCCACTTTTTACTTACTACTTTTTACTTACTACTTTCTACTTTTTACCTTCTACTTTGTACTTCTTGCTTATTTTCTTCTTTCCTCACTTTCTACTTTCTACTTATTACCTTCTATACTTCTTTCCTTATACTTTATACATTCCTCTTATCTTACCTCTTCCTTATTACCCATAAATATGATTATCAAATTTCTTGTCACGGTAATAGCACTAAACATTGAAATAACTACACCTATAAATAAGGTCAAAGCTAAACCTTTAATAAAACTAGATGTAAAATAGAATAAGATAGCACAAGTAATCATAGTACTAACATTTGAATCTCTAATGGATGGCCAAGCTCTTCTAAATCCCTCTTTAATAGCCACAGATTTTGCTACTCCCTTTTTAATTTCTTCTTTTGTTCTTTCAAAAATAAGCACATTAGCATCCACCGCCATACCTATAGAAAGAATAAATCCTGCTATACCCGCTAAAGATAATGTCACAAATAATTTAAAAACAATTAAAGCCAAAATCGTATAAATAATCAAAGCCAATGACGCCAAAACACCATTATAGCGATAATAAGCCATCATAAACAACATAATTAAAATCGTTGCAATCAATGCCGCCTTAACAGAATCTCGTAACGAATCCTTTCCTAAACTTGCTCCCACCGTCTGTTGACTGATCAAACTAATTGGCGCTGGCAAAGCGCCAGCATTAAATCTTTGTACTAATTCTTTAGCCGATTGTGATGTAAAATTTCCTGATATCACTGCTCTTCCACCAGAAATTTTTTCATTTACTCTTGGCGCAGTAATCAAACTCCCATCCAAAAAAACTCCAACAATTTTTCCAACATTTTCTCCGGTTATTTTTTCAAATAATTTTGAACCTTCAGAATTAAATTCTAAAGCCACTTGTGACTCTCCGGTCGTTTGGTTAAAGTCTAATTGAGCCTTATTTACATATTTACCATTTAATTCCGTTGGAACATAAACTGCATTTTCTCCCTCTCCTGAAACTGTCCTGAAATCAAGATAAGGGGTTTGTCCTATTTCCTTAACTGCTTCAGAAACATCGGAAACTCCCGAAAGTTCAATAATCAAGTTATAATCACTTCCATTTCTTCCAATAATAACCTGGGGTTCTCTAACCCCAAAAAGATTTATTCTTTTTTCTACAACATCTCTTAAGCCAGAAGCTGTCTCTGCTCTTTGGTTTTCGGGAACTTGAGAAAAATCTATTTTATAAGTTAAATGAGCGCCTCCTACCAAATCTAACCCCAATTTCCAAGGAACTAATTTTTCTAACCATGGCGCGACCTTATTGTTTGGATAGACAAAAAATGCCCCAGCCAAACTAAGTATAAATATTGCAATCAAAAAAATAATTGCTTTGTTTCTTTTCATCCGCATTATGTTACGCCAAAAATATTTAAAAATCAATATTTTATACTTTTTACCCATTACTTACTACTTTCTACTTCTTTTTTTATTCTTTACTTACTACTTTCTACTTATTACCTATTACTTTTTACTTCTTCTCTCTTTTTACCTTCTACTTTCTACTTTCTACTTACTACTTACTACTTTCTACTTACTACTTTTTACTTACCACCTTCTACCTCTCTCTTCATTTGATTTTTCTCTAACAAAAATAGATACTTTGTATATAATTTTATATGAGAATATTAGCCATAGAAACAAGTTGTGACGAAACAGCTTTGGCTGTTTTAGAGGCCAACGGAGATTTAAAAAACCCCCACTTTTCAATACATGTTAATCAAGTCGCCTCTCAAATCAAACTCCATGCTAAATTTGGAGGAGTTGTCCCAAGTTTAGCCAAAAGAGAACATCTTAAAAATCTCCCTATTTTATTCAATAAAATTTTTAAATCAAAAAATAAGAAAAATAAAATAGATATAAAAAGCATAGATCTTATTGCCGTTACTGTTGGCCCCGGTTTAGAGCCTGCTCTTTGGACTGGAATTATTTTTGCCAAAGAAATCCATAAAAAATATTTCAACAACTCCATTCCACTTATTGGCACGAGTCATCTAGAGGGACATCTATTTAGTTTTCTACTTTCTCAACCGGAGAAGATAAATAAAATCTTTCCAGCCATTGGTCTTATTGTTAGCGGAGGACACACCAACTTAATTCTTTTAGAAAGTTTGAAAAAATATAAAAAACTTGGAGAAACACTAGATGATGCCATTGGAGAATCTTTTGACAAAGTTGCCCGTCTTCTTAATCTCCCTTATCCAGGAGGACCGGAACTAGAAAAATTAGCCCTAAAGGGTAATCCCCGAGCCATCAATTTCCCTTCTCCTATGATTGGCCAAAAAAACTATAACTTCAGTTATTCTGGCCTAAAAACTTCCGTTCTATACTATTTAAAAAAACTTGGATCTTCCGCTAACGATTTTTCTCTTACAAAAAATCAAAAACAAATTCTCAAAAAAATAGAATCACAAGGTAATCTTAAGGCTGATATCGCCGCCAGTTTCCAATATGCCGCTCTAAATGTTGTTGCTAATAAATCCGTCAAAGCTATTAAAGAATTTGGGGCTAACTCCATAATAATTGGCGGAGGTGTCTCAGCCAATCAAGCCCTAAGAAAAACAATCAAAGAAAAAATAATCAAAGAAAAAGCCAATGCCGAATTAATCGTTCCTCCATTTTCTTATTGTTTAGATAACGGCGCTATGATTGCCGTTGCTGGATATATTAGTTATCTCAAGAAAAAAAACTATCCCTTAGAAGCCCAAGGTGTTATGGATATATAAAACTCTTTCATTATCTTACCCATCATTTTATCTGCCCACCCTGTCTCTGGCGAGAGCAACGCGAAGAATCTCATTCAATGAATTAGATTCCTGCCTGCCGGCAGGCAGGCTCCATCCGTCTGCTGATGGACTCAGAATGACTAACCTTCTGTCTACTTCTCCCTTCTTACCTTTTACTTCTTCTCTTTTTTTTGCTTACTACTTTCTACTTATTACCTTCTACTTAATACTTTATACCTCCCCCTCACTTATCCACACCTATCTTTGTTTTTTTATTTGTTTTTGTTATAATAAACAA
>JAVHOK010000016.1:1956-3203 GCA_036170035.1 Minisyncoccota bacterium | reverse complement strand
TCTGGCGAAGAAGAAAAAGAATTAAAAGAAAGTATTGCAAAAGACGATATCACTATAGATAGCGCTCTCCGACCGTCTAGTTTTGATGAATATGTTGGGCAAGAGGTTGTTAAAAGAAATGTTAAAGTTATTGTTGAAGCCGCCAGACAAAGAGGCGAGTCGGCCGACCATTTACTTTTTTATGGACAAGCTGGGCTTGGAAAAACAACATTGGCTAATTTAGTCGCCAAAGAAATGGGCGCCAACATAAGAACCACTAGTGGCCCAGTTTTGGAAAAGACAGGGGACTTAGCCGCTATCCTCTCTACTTTAGAAGAGGGGGATGTTTTATTTATAGATGAAATTCACAGAATCAATAGAACCATAGAAGAGATGCTTTATCCCGCTATGGAATCAAGACAACTCCATCTTGTTATTGGTAAAGGCCCAGCCGCTAGAATGATGTCTATTGATTTACCCGCTTTTACTTTAATCGGGGCGACCACAAGAACAAATCTTCTCTCCGCCCCCCTTCGTTCTAGGTTTGGTGGAATTTTTCATTTAGATTATTATCTTAATTCCGACATAGAAAAAATTATAGAAAGATCAGCTCGTCTTTTGGATATTAATATCAAAAAAGAAGCTATCAACATTATTGCCAAGGCCTCTCGCTTTACTCCCAGAATTGCTAATCGATTATTAAAAAGAGTTAGAGATCTTGCTCAAGTTAGTAATGCCGATGTTGTTGAGGAAGATATTGCTAAACAAGCTCTTGCAATGTTTCAGATTGATGAACTTGGTTTAGAAGAGCATGACAGGAAATTACTAAAAATTATTATCAATAATTTCAAAGGTGGTCCAGTTGGTGTTAATTCTCTTGGGGCTGCTTTAGAAGAAGACAGGGGAACAATAGAAGATGTCTATGAGCCGTATCTTATCAAACTTGGTCTTATTTCCAGAACTTCATCTGGTAGAGTTATCACCGAAAAAGGAATAAAACATATAGAAGACCACAAATAACTTCATTTTTCGCCTATTCTTTTTTTGTCATCCTACTCTTTCGCTCTTTTGTCATCCTGTCCCCTCTGTCATTCTGAACGAAGTGAAGAATCTCATTCAACGAACCAGATTCCTGTCTGCCGACAGCCTGCCTGTCGGCAGACAGGGCAGGCTTCGTCCTCTGGCCAACGGACTCAGAATGACTTTGTTGTAGGTCGTTAGTTGTGTGTCGTTAGTCCTTACATTTTACTTTCTACCTTTTACTTCTT
>JAVHOK010000016.1:0-1856 GCA_036170035.1 Minisyncoccota bacterium | reverse complement strand
TTACTTTCTACCTTTTACTTCTTTCTACTTTTTACTTCTTCTCTCTTTCTACTTATTATATTCTCCTGTTGTGACTCGTAGGTTGTTAGTCGTTGGTCAATTTAGTATAATATGTATATTCTTCAAATGGTCGAAATATAAAAATATTTTAAAAATATTACTATGTGTAAAAAATTTAATTTTTTAGATTCAATCGCATTGGCGTTAGTTATTATTGGTGGTCTTAATTGGGGACTCGTCGGTGCTTTAAACTTTGATCTAGTTGCTTGGATATTTGGTATTACAATTATTTCTACTATTGTCTATATATTAGTTGGGCTCTCAGCTATCTATATGCTTATTAGTTTGCCAAAATTCAAAGGTGGTTGTAACTGTTACGCAAAACCAGATCAAGTTCAATAACATCTAAAACTTTCATAAAAAAATACTCTCATAAAAATTGGGAGTATTTTTTAAGTTAAAAAATGCCCCCTTTTTGCAAAGGGGGTGGACGACCAACTTAACGAGTGCGATTATTCCTCGTTGACAGTTTCGCGTTGCGAATCCTGTCAACAATTATTTGAATATGAGAATCAAAAAAAATTTTCGGCATCTTGTATTTATCACAAGCGCCGATGATCGATTCAATCATCTTGTCGGACTTAATATTTCGAGGAATGTCCATCCGAGAAATATTAAGCGCGTGGCGCCGAAGTTCGCCTTCGGCAAAATTCAAATCATTTTTTGTAATCCTGGGTGTTCCTGATGAAAAAAGTAAAAGTGTCTTGGAATATGTCTTGATCCTCTTAATAAGGATCTTGATCTTGATTCCAAAATACTGCGCTGAAGGATCCTCAAGATATGATGTCATACCCGTTTCCTTTCTAGCCTGACTAGGTCAGGCTTTTTTAGTTTTGATGTTTCCAGTCATTATACAAAAACCTTTTCAGGTGTTTAATGGCTGGCTCTACCAATTCTTGGTAGAGTTTTTTTGTCAATTGAGTTTTCATCCTTCTGGATGAAAACTTTTTGATCAACATCCCAACATCAAAATATTCTGGTGGGTGTATGTATAAAACAAGATTAAAATAGAAAAAAAGATTTCTTTCAATCTCATTTAAGTGATCCAAAGACCTGTCCTGTTTGCTTTTTTCCCGGGAGTATCCAACTACCCAAGAATCAAGCTTGGACAGAATCTCCTCCAAATCATTTCCAGTTGGATGATAAGCCATTTTTCCTCTTTTCTTTTCCCTTTTTTAAAGTGCAGGTTATGATTATACAACTTTTTTTGATTAATGCAAGGGTTGATGGTTTGGAGAGTTCCCATCTAGCGGTTTTTTATTTTTTTTCTTAACTTTGCATTATATTTCTAGTTTTTTCTCTATTAGTAATTAGTAATTGGATATTGTCTGCCTGCCGACAGGCAGGGAAATTTATTTATTACCTACTACTTTTTACTTATTTACCCTAAACGAAGTTGATAGGTTACTTTTCCCTTTTTGTATTATTCGCATAGTTAATTTGCTAATTTCGCATTATATCTTTTACTTTCTACTTTTTATTTATTACCTTTTACTTCTTTCTACTTCTTACTTCTCCATCCTTTTTGTCTTCTACTTAATACTTTCTACTTACCGTGGTATAATTACTCAATATGAACAAACAAGAATTATCTGACCTGATTTTTGGAGAAAGTGGCCTTTCCCTTGATGATTTATATCAAAAATATCCCAAAAGAGAGCTTGCTGATGGAGTAAAAGTTACAAGAGTTGGACCAAGTCCAACTGGTTTTATGCACATTGGAGGGATTTATGCCTCTTTGATATCCGAAAGAACCGCTCATAAAAGTAATGGTATTTATTTTTTGAGAATAGAAG
>JAVHOK010000015.1:0-3249 GCA_036170035.1 Minisyncoccota bacterium | reverse complement strand
CCAACGGACTCAGAATGACTTTGTCGTAGGTTGTTGGTTGTTTGTCGTCAGCCTTCACTTTTTACTTTCTACTTATTATTATTACCTTTTACTTCTTCTTCCTTTTTACTTATTACTTTTTACTTATTACCTTTTACTTTTTACTTCTTCTCTCTTTTTACTTTCTACTTATTACCTTTTACTTTTTACCTCTTTTCTCTTTTTCTCTCTTTTTACCTTCTACTTTTTACTTATTACTTTCTACCTTTTACTTCTTTTTACTTTCTACTTATTACTTAATACTTTCTACTCTCCATGCTATAATAAATGTATGAGTGATATAAAAGATCAACTTCTTAAAATGCGACGCGAGGCCGAAGAAAGAGATGCCGAGCGCCGAGCTAAAACTTATAACATTGCCTATCTACCACCATCTAAAGTCTCGGTCAATTTAGAGGCCTTAGAAATGGTTAGTGCTGATAGAGCCAAAGAAACTCAAATGGCGGTTATTGCTTTCAAAGATAAAAAAATTGCCATTGTTGCTGTTGATCCAAAATATTCAAAAACTCTTGAGGGAATAGAAGAGTTAAAAAAACAGGGCTACTTAGCCACTGTTTATGTCATCTCAGTTAGTTCCTTAAATTATGTTTTTAATTTTTATAAATTTGCACAGGTCAAACGCGAAGACATAACTGGAAGAGTTTCGGTTGGAAAAGATTTTGGAAATAGCGCCAAAGGGAAAATTGATACAATAGAAGATATAAAAAAAGTTATCGGAGAAAAAGTTGTTTCTGGCCAAACTTCTGAACTAGTTGATATTATTCTTTCGGCTGCTATGAATGTTAGAGCTTCTGATATTCATTTTGAGCCAACGCAAGATCTTGGTAAATTGAGATACCGTATTGATGGAAATCTCAATGATGTTTATAATGATTTTACTCATGGTATTTACAAATCTATTGTTTCCCGTATCAAATTACTTTCCAATCTTAAACTTAATGTTTCTGACGAACCTCAAGACGGAAGGTTTACAATTAATTTACCAAACAAAGATGTTCAAGTTCGTGTTGCAATTGCCCCATCAGAATTTGGAGAGGTTATTGTTATGCGTCTTTTAGATCCCGATGCAATTAATCTAACCCTTGCTGATTTAGGTCTTCGCGAAGATGATCTTAAAATCGTTGAAGATCAATTAAGTAAACCTCTTGGTATGGCCCTAAATACTGGTCCAACTGGATCTGGGAAAACTACCACCCTCTATGCTTTTTTACGACACAAAATCACTCCCGAACTTAAAATTATCACCATTGAAGATCCAATTGAGTATCATTTAGATGGTATCCAACAAACTCAGGTTGACGAAGAAGCGGGATATACTTTTGGCTCAGGATTAAGGTCTTTAATGAGGCAAGATCCGGATATTATTCTTGTGGGAGAAATCAGAGACAAAGAAACTGCCGAGATTGCTGTCCAGGCGGCTTTAACGGGTCATTTAGTTTTTTCTACGGTTCATGCCAACGAAGCTATGGGCGCTGTTCCAAGATTAATGGATCTAGGAGTCAAGTCAGCCAGTTTGGCGCCTGCACTTAATCTTCTTATTGCTCAGCGTCTTTTAAGACGACTCTGTAAATTATGTAAGACTAAAGAAGAAAACATTTCAGAAGATTTAAAAACAAAAATCACAAATTATATAAATATTATACCCGATAGAGTTGATAAGAAAAAATATTTAGAAAACATAGAAATCTACAAACCGGTTGGCTGTGAAAAATGTAATAATACCGGCTACAAGGGGAGAGTTGGTATTTATGAGCTTCTTGAAATCAACGAAGCTATGAGAGAGCTTATTACCAAAGAGGCCAGTTTAATGGAGATTAAACAAGAGGTTAAAAAAACTGATTTTGTCACAATGCAACAAGATGGAGTTTTAAAAGTTATTAGTGGTTTGACTACCTTTGAAGAACTGGAAGATATTTCCGGAAAAATAGAATGGTAAATTTTTTACAAAGATCGCCCCGATTAACATCGTGGTGGTCTTTGTGTTAGTTCAAAAAAATGTTAGTATTCTTTTATGAGTAATCTAGACAAACCAAATAATCAACAAAATAACCCCAAAAATAAATCCGTATCAGATAAATCATCATTTTGTCCGCGTGCATCCGCGTCTAGTCCGCGTTTGTCGGCTTCTCCAGAAGAGCGAGAGCAAAAACTCCAAAAATCTATTTTGAATCTGTTTGAACATGCAAAAAAATCAAATGAGGGGCAAGAGGGTATTGTTTTTAGTGTTAAAAAAGATGAATTACCAGATGAATTGATTGATGTGTTAAAAAATGAAGGGATACAAATAGAAGATGATCTTGCCTCCAAGGTTCTTAAGGTCTATGAAGTTAGAAGAGGGAAGCACGAATTTCAAATGTTAGAAATCGCCTATCAAGCCATTGCTGAACTTCCAGAAGAAGAAAGAGAAAAATTTGCTCATATTCCTCGTCCAGTTTATTTTGCTGATATAGAAGTTAACGAAAAAATGAGAGAATATTTTTCTATTAATAATTTAACCGTTGAAAATAGGGTTGCGGTTATTATGATGGATTTTATTAATGGAGAAGATCTTTTGGAATCAATTTTAAGAAAAGTTTTAGAGGTTTATTATTTTAATGAAAAAAAGAAAATAGAAAGTAATCTTAGTCCTGATTCTATTGTTTCGTCCGAAGATATCGCTTTACCTTATGATCTTGATTCTTTAAAAGATTTAAATTTTGCTCAACTTTATTCTTTGACGGCTAATCATCTTGGTTTTGGGCTTTTCTCTAACGAAGATGATGATATTCAAAAAAGAGAAAAAATGTCCGCCGAATTCAAAAAATTAAGTGTTTTTCTTCAAAAAAACAACCTCAAGTTAAACAAAAAAATTCTCAATCAAATAAAATTAACTTTGACTCTATTTAAAGACAAAAAAATCAAACATGGTGATTTAGTTCACAATCTTAGGAACATAATGGTTGCTGGAGATATTTGGGGCGATCAAGAAGTGGAATCTTTTATTATTGATTTTGGTAGATCTTTTATTGGCAATCAATCGCCAGATGATTTTCCCGCTCTTGATGATATGGGTGTTTTAAAAGAAATAGAAATATTTACAACTACCAAAGAAGAAAAAGAAAGAGAAACGGTTTTTAGGGAATTAGAAAAAGATGCCAAAAAAAGAATTGGTAGTCCAAAATATTTAAAAAGATTTTCCTTCAGTCTTGGACTATTGTCTCCTCAAATAGA
>JAVHOK010000014.1:0-3425 GCA_036170035.1 Minisyncoccota bacterium | reverse complement strand
AAGCAATTTAAAAAAGAATTTCCCAAGACAAAAATTGTGGGAATTGATGATTTTTCAACTGGTAGAAAAGAGGCGGTAGATAAAGAGATGAATTTTTATGAGGGGTCTATTTTAGATAAAAAATTAATAGATTGTATCTTTAAAAAAAATAAACCAGAATATGTATTTCATTTTGCGGCGTTACCGAGAGTTTCTTATTCTGTTGAATTTCCATTAGAAACAACAGAGGTAAATATATTAGGAACTGTGGCGTTACTGGTTAAATCAAAAGATTATGGGGTCAAAAGATTTATTTATTCTTCTTCATCTTCTGTTTATGGAGGGGCAAAAAAATTACCGACAAAAGAGGCGGAAAATTTTCCAGATCCAAAATCTCCTTATGCAATTCAAAAATATGTAGGAGAGCCATTTTGTAAAACATTTGGTGAGTTATATGGATTAGAAACGGTTTGTTTGAGGTATTTTAATGTTTTTGGTCCTGGGCAATATGGGGACTCTGCTTATTCCACGGTTGTTTCGGCTTGGCTTGAAGCTTTATATTTTCCAAAAAATAAAAAAGCATTTTTAGAAGGAGATGGAAGCAAGTCAAGAGATTTTTGTTATGTTGATAATGTAGTTAGGGCAAATATTTTGGCAATGAAAATGACAAGGGAATCAAAGGGGGAGGTGTTTAATGTTGCCCATGGAGAAAGAACCACAATGAAAAAAGTTAAGGAATTAATTGAAAAACACACAGGAAAAAAATTAAATTTAGAAAAAAGACCAGATAGAAAAGGAGACGTTAAGCATACTTATGCGGATATATCTAAAGCAAAAAAATGGTTTGGGTATAGGGTTAAAGATAATTTTGAAAGTGGGCTTGTTAAGACAATAAAGTGGTTTAATATTCGAAGTTTAAAATTAAAAATTAGAAATTCAAAATTGTAGAGAGGATAAAAACAATAAGTTGATTTGTTATTTGTTTTGTGGTATAAAATATTTTGGAAGGGGAAATAAAATGGGTAATCCAAAGTATGACGAATCTTTGGTTTTAATGAGCACAGTTGCAAAACTTTATAAGGTTATTGCTGAGTGGGATGTAAAAATTACCCCACTTAGTTTTAATGAAGATGTCCGGGATGATTGGGATAGGTTGTTTATTTTCCTTACGATTTTTGTTGATGTACTAGAGAACAACCAACTCAATAACGAAACAACCCCAGGGTATTGTTTTAATGGGGATATTTTGAAGGGGTACCTTAAAACATTTGAAAAGTTAGGGTATGAAGTGAAGTCAAATGGCAGGAGTATGCCAAATTCTAGATTGGCGCTCTTGTCGGGGTTGGTTGTTTTGAAGCTCATAGAAGCAAATATGCTTATGCGCTTCTATGATATGAATAGGAGATAAATAAGAAAAATTAATTGTACCCAGATATTTTACGACGTCCACTAAGGGGCGTCGTTTTTTTATTTCTCTTGCCTATTTTTTATTTTTCTGGTACGGTAGATAACAATGTCCGATATAAATGGAAAAAACTTAATTCCAAGGCCTCCAATTATTGTTGTAATGGGTCATGTTGATCACGGCAAAACATCTTTGTTAGACTATTTGCGTAAATCAAAGGTGGCTGAAAAAGAAGCAGGGGGAATAACTCAATCAATTGGCGCATATGAAATTGAAAAAAATGGACAGAGAATAACTTTTATTGATACTCCTGGGCATCAAGCTTTTACAAAAATGAGAGAAAGAGGGGCGAGTGTTGCCGATATTGCTATTTTAGTTGTGGCGGCAGATGATGGCGTGATGCCTCAAACGGAAGAAGCAATTACTATTTGTCATAATTCCAAAACGCCTTTTGTGATTGCGATTACAAAGATTGATAGAAATAATGCTGATACAGAAAGAGCAAAAAATGATTTATTGAAACACGGTGTTTATTTAGAAGGATTTGGAGGTGATATTTCTTGGCATGGAATTTCTTCAAAAACAGGAGAGGGGATAGATGAATTATTGGATTTGATACTTTTAATGTGGGAGATGGAAAAACCAATGTATAATCCCAATGGAGAGGCAAGAGGATTTGTCTTGGAATCAAAAACTGATCCAAGAAAAGGAATTACAGCATCAGTGATTGTAAAAGATGGAACTTTGAAACAGGGAAATGATATCGCAACAAAATCAGCCTGTGGGAAAATAAAATCAATGGAGGATTTCTTGGGGAAAAGAGTTGAGAGCGCTTTACCTTCTTCGCCAATTTTAATTGGAGGGTTTTTGAAAATGCCAGAAGTTGGAGAAGAGTTTGTAGCGGGGAATTTGGAATTGGTAAAAGCTATGCAACAAATTCCAGAAGTTATTCAAAAGAAAGAAGAGAGACTAACTAAAAAAGAAAGTGAAAAAATTGTTAATGTTTTTGTTAAGGCTGATATGTCTGGGTCTTTAGAGGCTCTTTGTCAAATGATTGAGAGTTTGGAATTTGATGAGATGAAGTTTAAAATTTTAGCTAAGGGAGTTGGAGATGTGACTGATGGCGATGTTAAAGACGCCGAAACATTTGGATCGGTGATAGTGGCATTTAATAATAAAATAACTAAAGCAGGAGAAAATTTAGCGAAGGTTATGAATGTAAAAGTTATTTCATCTAATATTATTTATAAAATTGTTGAATCTTTAGAGGAAATGATAAACAGCAGAGATAAAAAAGAAATAATTGGAGATTTGGAAGTATTGGCGATTTTTTCTAAAAAGGATAGAAAGCAGTTGATTGGAGGAAAATTATTGTCTGGTATATTAACTTTGAATCAGAAGTTTGATATAAAAAGAGAAGAAGAGATTATTGGACAAGGAAAAATAATGAACTTACAACAAGGAAAAAGAGATGTGAAAAAAATTGAAATTGGAGAGTGTGGCCTTATGATTGAGTCTGGGATTGATTTAGTAGTGGGAGATAGAGTGGTGATAGAAAAGTGATAGTTAACTAACAACATACGACCGACGACTAACGACAGAGAGAAAATTATTTTTTAAATAATATCGTGAGTTACAAAAAAGAAAAAATGGAAAGTTTGATGACTCAACTTTTAGCAAAGGAAATTGTGAAGAATTTGGAAACTCCAGATGCGATTATTACTATAGATAAAATAGAAATTAATGATGAAAGAAAATTAGCTTTTGTTCATCTTTCTGTTTTTCCAGACGAAAGAAAACCATTTGTTGTAATGGGTCTTAATAAAATTGCTCCAAAATTGCAGTGGTTTTTAATACAAAAAATGAGAGTAAAAACTTTGCCAAATTTGGTTTTTCAGGCAGAGCATAAGGGGATTACAATAGAAGATATTGAAAAAAAATAGATTTTTGTTTTATTATTGATGTATGGCCTGGTAGCCAAGTGGTAAGGCAAGGGTCTGCAAAACCCTTATACGTGGGTTCAATTCCCGCCCAGGCCTCA
>JAVHOK010000013.1:0-3674 GCA_036170035.1 Minisyncoccota bacterium | reverse complement strand
ATAAGTTCTGCTTTTGATTTTATTTTCTTGGCAATTTTTCATAAACAGCCTCAGGCTTTAATTCAAACCCTTTGGTTTACCTTGAGTTTAATCACGGAGATCATTCTTATCTTTTCCGTAAGAACTCGTAATTTCTTTTGGAAAGCCCTGAAACCAGGTAAAATTTTATTGATTTCTTCAATATTTGTTATTATTTTTACCTTAAGTCTTCCTTTTCTGAGATTTGGCCGGACATTATTTTCCCTTAGTCCTCCCCAAGTTTCTTCTTTATTGATTATTTTTCTTTTGGGCTTGGTTTATCTTTTTGCTAACGAATTAGCCAAAAAACTTTATTTCAACCATCATTAACAATAATAAAATCATTAGAATTGCTTGGTGGGGATTGCACTTTGGCGAAGAACCTCCATTTGTTGGAAATAAGGGAGCGGGAACGATTTTCTTTACTGGTTGTAATTTACGCTGCGTTTATTGTCAGAATTATCAGATTTCTCAGCAAGGTATCGGCAAAAATTATAGCCTCAATGATTTGGTGGAGACAATGTTAAAACTTCAAGAAAAAGGAGCTTTAAATATCGATTTAGTTACTCCGACAATTTGGTATAAAACGATTAAACAAGCGATTATTGAAACTAAAACAAAAGGATTAAATATTCCTATTTTATGGAATTCTAATGCTTATGAAGAAGTTGAAATGCTTAAAACCCTCGAAGGATTAGTGGATATTTATCTTCCGGATTTCAAATACGGTAATGACGAATTAGGATTTAAATATTCGGGAGTGAAAAATTATTCACAAAAAGCCAAAGCTGCTATCAAAGAAATGTTAAAACAAGTTGGCCCTTTAAAATTATCCAAAGAAAGAATTGCTCAGAAAGGCGTACTGATTAGACACTTAATTTTACCCAATAATATCGAAAATAGTTTTTTAGTTTTAGATATTTTAAAAGAAATTGAGAAAGAAACTGGTTTGAATCTTTATCTTAGTTTAATGACCCAATATGAGCCAACTAATAAAGCCAAAGATTTTCCTGAAATAAACCGAAATATAACTCAGGAAGAATTCAGAACTGTTCATGATTATTTTCAAAAATCAGGATTTTCTAATGGTTGGGTTCAGGAAATGGGCAGTAATGATACGTTAATGCCAGATTTTACCAAAGACAACCCCTTTAATTAGAAATATTATTCTATATAGAGTAAAATATAGTATTAATTTATAAACCTATGTTCTAAAAATGACAGCTCAAGAAATTATTTCTCAGCTAGAGAGCTTAAAAGGCAGTAGAATTGATAGTATAAATGTCATTACGAGTATTAGGAAGTAATTCACATCGTCTTAATCATATAGGTATTAGATAGGCGATAGCCTAATTTGCGGTAATAAGACCTAACTCCAACGCCACTGATGACTACAATTTTATTATAATTTGTTTCTTTTTTAATAATTTTTTCTCCTTCCATCATTAATTTATGACCCAAGCCTTTATGCTGAACATTGGATTGGCTATTTTGTTTTAAAGGAGCAACAATACCATAGCTATGTAACTCACGCACGAAAGCACTGTTATTAAGATAAGGCAAGGTCCACTCATTGGGCAAACGTAACCTTAGAAAAGCCAATACTTTATTATTTTTTATATCTTCATAAGAGAGAAAAATTTCTTTGCCATTATTGGCATCATATTCGCGGCGGATTAACTTTACATTTTTAAAATCAATTGAAATATCGTGTGGTTCGCGGCAGCGCAAACACTGACAAGATTTATTTTGCTCCTTCATTTTTTCTGCAACAAATTGTCTTAAATTAGAAACTTTATTTCCTGCGATAATATCAAGCGAGGGGATATCGCGAATCACCCTTGCAATACGGACATAAGGAGGAATTTTTTCTTTAATTTTTATCAAAAGATTGACTAATTCTTCATCAGAATAGGGTTGATATTTTTTGTTTAAATACAACTCATAAAGAGGCGCTTCTTTTAAAACCGCACAAGGATAAATTTTTAATTGATCTGGTTGAAAATAAGGATTAGAGAATAATTCTTCAAACATTTGTTCGTCTTTTTTAATATCAGAACCGGGTAAATTAAGCATCATATGATAAGTAATTTTAAACCCAGCATTTTTTAATAACCCTGTGGCCATAATAATATCATTAACAGTGTTACCGCGATTATTAGATTGTAAAACATCGTCATAAGTACTTTGAACCCCCAGTTCTACTCTCGTTGCTCCTAAAATTCTCATTCTCTCTATTTCTTTAGAAGAAATATAATCAGGTCGAGTTTCCAAAGTTAAACCGATAATGCGATTATGTGCTGATTCATTTATTTTTTGGCTAATTTGAAGATTAGGAGAAGTTGAATTATTAGCACCATCAAAACAGCGTTTGATAAACCATGTTTGATATTGTTTCGGATAATAAGACCATGTGCCCCCTAAGACAATTAATTCTATTTTATCTGTTGGATGACCGTTTATCTGAAGGGTTTTGATTCTTACTTGCATTTGTTTATAGGGATCAAATTGGTTTAGTAAGGCACGCATGCAAGCAGGCTCATCAGGTAAATAACTTTTGGGCATGTTGGGAACACTGGGGCAATACAAACAATTTCCCGGGCAAGGATATGGTTTAGTAATCGTTGTAATAGAAACAATGCCCGATAAAGAACGAATCCGCGATTTCGTTAAAATTTTTTCTAATTGTTTATTAGGTAAGATAAGCTTTTGTTTGACCAATTCTTTATAAGTATTTAATAGTTCATAAAAAGGAATAAAAAATTGGTGATATTTTTCATTAATTTTTCGTTCAATATTAAATAAATCTTTTTCTGAAGAAATATTCTGTTGAGCTGCTTTTGTTATTATTAATTGAGATAATTCTTCTTTAAGGCTCATTTTAATAGCATTCTCATGATAGATTTCCTGTTCATTATATCGTATAATGATAAAAAGATATAATTAATATCTATGAATTTAGAGGAAGCTTATTCTTTGGTTGAAGAAACAAGAAAAACCTACAATTTAATTGCTCCGCATTTTAACCAAAAACGTCAAAAATTATGGCAAGAACTGGAAGGTTTAAAACAATTCTTTTCTAAAGGTCAAAATGTTTTGGATTTTGGTTGCGGCAATGGCAGATTTTATTTTTTAATACAGGATAAAAACATCAATTATTATGGCGCTGATATTTCAGAGGATTTAATTACTTTAGCTCAAAAACAAATTCCTCAGGGAAAATTTACTGTTCTTGGCACCACTTTGACATTACCTTATCAGGATAATTTTTTTGATAATATTGTTTGTATTGCTGCTTTTCATCATATTCCTTCAAAAGAATTACGCCGAAAGCTTGTTTTGGAATTTCAAAGAGTTTTAAAGAATAATGGCATTTTAATAATGACAGTGTGGGATTTTTATCATGGCAAAAATCTAAAGTATTTAATCTCTGGTTATTACGAGTGGTTGAAACATTTGTTGTTACCTCAAAATCCCAAATTAGAAAGAGGAGATTTGTTTATGCCATGGAAAGATAATAACGGAAAAATATTAGCCCAAAGATTTTTTCATGCTTTTTCAATGAAAGAATTAAGAACGCTAATAAAAAAAGCAGGGTTTAAAATTAAGGAACTTAAATTATTATCTCACGATAATCAAAAACAATATTTTAATAT
>JAVHOK010000012.1:5235-18631 GCA_036170035.1 Minisyncoccota bacterium | reverse complement strand
TTCCCCTTACCCGCTCATAAAAAATAACTCTAATGGGTTATTTTTTTACGGGTAAGCGAGCAAATTGCTTTGCTCGCTTAGGGGAATCGGACACCGCAAGCATGTGCGAGTAGCAACGAGCACAGCGCGGGGGCCCGCCAAGATTGTAAAATCTGTTCGGGTAAATGCCCAGACATTTTTTAAGATTTAATTTTTGGTTAAAAACTGGATAGATTTTTTATTTTGTTTGGAGTGACAATAATTACTTAAAAAGTGATAGAATAATAGAAAGGGTAAAGTGATAAAAACATTATGAATAAAATTATTGTTCTGTTGATTGTGATTGTGATTTTAGGGGGAGTTTATTTTGGGGCAAATTATTTACAAAAAAGACAAAATCAGAAATATTTTTTAGTGCCTTCTAAAAGTCCAGATTCTCAGATTCCGTCAATAGAGATTCAAAACAAAGTAAAAAAGTACATAGAAGAAAACATTTCAACTATTTCAAAAGAAAAAGAGGTTTTGGGAGGAAAATTTTATGTAACAAATATAACTTTTTTGTCGCCTAGTGTAGTGTTGATAAAATATGAAGATGGACATATTGCTTTAGAGGCAATGGCACAATTTAATGTGGACAAAGAGGGAAGAGTAACGGCGAAAATCAAAGAAGTAGATTTTTGATTATTAATATCTAAATTTAATAAAATGTTGAAATGTTATTTATGTGAAAGTGATGAGTAGATAATATAATGCGAAAAAGAAGGGGAGGTATAAAGTAGTAAGTAAAAAGTAGAAAGGAATGTATTTTGTATGCAGTATGAAGAAAATTAAGAGAGATCGTAATAGGTAATAAGTACAAAGTATGAAGTGATGGAAATATAGCAGAATCAACTAGCAATTTACGATAGAAAAATATAATACTAAATTAGCTAATACTTTATGCAAATTATGTGGAAAAGAGAAAGTTGCGGAAGGGGACAATTAGAAAGTTATATCAATTTCTTTTTGGGCGGAGTTTTGGGGAAGACCAGAGGGATTGTCTTTTTGGAAAATTAATTTTCCTGTTGAGGTAGTTGGTTTTTTGAATGTCAGGGTAGCTTTAAATGGAACAAAATTTGTAGTCATCCAATCTGATTGAGCTTGAGCAATGGCGGTGGCGATGAGCTTTCCATTTTGATCAATAAGTTTGATTGGAAAACTGGCTTCAAAATACCAAGTTCCTTTGGCTGATCCGGTGATGACAAGAGGGCTTTGGATTTTTTGTCCGTCTTTGATTTCGTTGATAAAAATCTGCTGATCTGGTTTTGGAGTGGTGGTTGGATTGATGGTGGGAGTGAGATTTTTAATTTTATCTTGACTAACTAAATAATAAAAACAGCCACCAATAAGAGCGATAAAGATAATGACTGACAATATACTTTTCATATATTGAGTATAATTTATTTAATTATTTATCACAAACAATATTTTCTGGTATAATACAAAGTAATGAGCTTATTCTTTTATATCTTAATTTTTGTTGTTGGGCTTTGGATGATTTTAAAGTCCAGTGATTTAATTATAAAAAAACTTTCAAATATATCGGTTATTTTGGGGGTATCTAAATTTACCGTATCTTTTTTCTTGATGGCATTTGCGACAACCTTACCTGAATTTGGAGTAGCAATTAGTGCTGCAATCTCTGGATCTTCTTATATTGCTGTGGGTAATGCGATTGGAACAAATATCGTCAATCTATCTTTGATTTTGGGATTGGTGGCAATTATTTCAGGAGGAGTAAGTTTAGGCAATAGAGTAATTAGTAAAAGAGAGAGATTGTCTACATTAGTAACGAGTGTTACTCCAGTTTTATTTTTAATGGATGGATATTTATCAAGAACAGATGGAATAATATTTCTTTTGTTGTTTGGTTTTCATATGTGGTGGTTAATCAGAGAAAAAAGGGGTGGATCAAAAACAGAAAAAACGACAGAAGAGATTGCTCAAGAGCATATTATAAAAAGACACCCAATATTTGGAGCAGGAAAAGTTTTCAAAGAAATCTTTGTCTTTGTTTTATTTGCAATATTGTTGATAGGAAGTTCTTATGCGGTAGTGTTTAGTTCAAATTATGTAGCTGATCTAATAGGTATTCCCGAGATATTAATTGGGTTTTTCTTGTTGGCGATTGGAACAAGTTTGCCGGAATTGTTTTTTGGAATTAGAGCATCAGAAAAACATGGTGGAGATTTAGCGGTAGGAGATTTGTTTGGATCTTCGGCAATTAACTCATCTTGGATATTGGGGATTGTAGGATTTATATCTCCGGGAGCAATTGGCGATAGTTTGGTTTTGTGGTTAGGAATATTTATGATGATAGCTATCTCTTTACTCTCTAGTTTTTTTGCTAAGACAAAAGGGGGTATTTCTAGAAAAGAGGGTTACTTATTGGTCTTTATTTATATAATTTTTTTGATTATTCAAATTTATACAGGATTTTTGGAGTAAAAAATATTTATCTTTTGGCGTTAGCGACAACAACAGCAATTATTTTTTTGGCGCCGAATGTTTTTAAAAGATGAGTGGCTTCTTTGAGAGTGGCACCGGTTGTGGAAACATCGTCAATAATAATTATGTTTTTGTTTTCAATGTTAATATCTTTTTTTATAGAAAAGCTGTCCTTGGCATTTTGAATTCTTTTTTGAGGGTCTTTGATTTTGGCTTGAGGTTGGTTATTTTTATTTTTGGTTAATATTGAAACAACTTCTAGAGAAAATTTTTCTCCGATAGTTTTTGCAATAAGTTCTGATTGGTTAAATCCTCTTTCTCTTTGTTTTGATTTATGACTTGGAATATAGGTGATAATATAGTTTTTAGGAGAGAAATTAATTTTTTGGAAGTAAAAAATAATTAAAGCGCTAAGAAATATATGGACTTTTTGAAGCTTAAGATATTTGAGGCTGTAAAGGAGAGGAATAATAGGTATCTCAAAACGACAAGCAGGAGCCAAAATATATCCTTCCAGGCAATAGCATGAGAGTTTTTCGTCAATTGATCGTTGCCCACATTTTGGACAAAGCATTCCATCGTAGAAATTAATTTCTGAAAAACAGTTGTTGCAAAGATAGTTGGATTGATTTTTTATATTTTTGTGACAGCTTAGACAGAGGGGCGGGAAGAGACAGTCTAAAATAAATTCTTTTATTTTTTTTGTTATCCCCATTCTCTTTATTATATGATATAATAAAGAATATAAAAATATTTTTTTAAATGTCATTTTTCCCAAATATATTTTCAAAATCAAAAACTTATTTAGGGGTAGATATAGGAACTACTTCAATTAAGATTGCAGAATTAACTAGAGGCGGACATAATCCGACTCTTTCTAATTATGGACTTTTAGAGAGTGTGGGACATTTTGAAAGAGCAACAAATGTTATTCAGGCCAATGCTTTGAAGATTTCAGAAAAAGAGACGGTAGAAATGTTAAAAATTCTTTTAAAAAAAGTTAAATTTTCAACAACGCAGGCAATCGCATCTATACCAGCTTTTGCTTCTTTTGTGACTTTAATTGAAATGCCAGAAATGAGCGAAGATGAAATGGGTAAAACAATGGGCTTTCAAATAAAACAAAATATTCCTTTGCCGTTAGCAGACATTGCTGTGGATTGGATTAGAGTAGGAAGAAGAGAGGATGAAAGTGGATTTATAAAGCAACAAGTTTTAGTGGTAGCGATTCCAAATGAAACTATAGAAAGATATAGAGGCATATTTAAAAAAGCTGGTCTTAATCTAAAAGCTTTAGAGGTGGAGATGCTGGCTTATTCCAGATCAATTGTTGGAGTAGATCAGACGCCAACAATAGTGGTGGACATAGGAGCAAGATCAACAAATATCAGTGTCGTAGATCAAGGATTTTTAAAAAATAATAATCAGATTGATTATGCTGGAGATAATATTACTCAATCAATTGTCAAAGGACTTGGAGTTAGCTATAAGAGAGGAGAAGATTTAAAGATTCAAAGAGGGCTTTCGGGTGGAGGAGGAGAATATGAGTTATCCACATTGGAATTTCCCTTTATTGATGTTATAATTAATGAGATAAGAAAGATTAAAGATAAATCTGAAATTGAGAGTGGTATCAAGTTACAAAGAGTTTTGTTGATAGGAGGAGGATCAAATTTAATAGGACTGGATAAGTATATTGAACAGCAGTTAGGAATGCCAACAATGTTGGGAAACTCTTTTTTGTATGTTGATGCGCCGACACAGCTTTTGACAGTAGAAAAAGAGATAAAGACAAGATTTGCGACGGCTATTGGTTTGGCGATGAAAAATTTTATTTCGTAATTTAATTTAAAAAATGTCTGACTTAAGCACAATGGGATTTCAAGCATCACGAAAGTCACAACAAGGATCTTCGGCGATTTTTCCGTGGAGGATTTTAGTTATTTCTTTAGTCGTATTTGTTTTGACGGCTATCATATACATTGGAATAGAGTTTGGATATAAACCATATTTAGAAAAACAGATTAAAGATGTTGAGGCATCATCTTTGGCTTTAGAAAAACAAATAGATGAGAAACAAAGAAACGATCTAATTGATTTTTATTCTCAGCTTTATAATATTAAAAGCTTAAGCGCTTCTCATGTTTATCCTTACACTACTTTTGAATACTTAGAAAAAAATACAAATCCTTTGATAAAAATTAATGCTATGCAGATAAATGTTTTAGGAAGAGAAATGAAGATGGACGCCTTAGCTTCTGATTATGATGCAATGATTGGTCAAATAGCTTCTTATAAGAGCGACCCAAGAGTAGAGAGTGTTTCCTTAGATTCTTCAAAAAAGAGAGATATTAAAGATGGTGGAGGGGTTTTGTTCTCAATAAAAATAATTTTTAATCAGAAAATGTTTGGATTGCAAGCTAGTTAAAGTAATAACAACTAAACACAATGAAAAATACTTCTAAAAGAATAATGTTTATAGTTTTATCTCTTGTGTTTTTGCTTGCTTCGGTTTGGGTTTATTCTTCTTTGATTAGATCTTCATACCAAGGAGCGAGTGACCTAAGAGTAAAGTATGAAAATCAGAAAGATGTTTTGGATAAATATCAGAGCACAATTACTAAGGTCAAAAAATTGTTTGATGAATTAAATAATTCCTCGGAGATAAAAAATCAAGTTTCTTTGGTTTTGCCAAAAGAAAAAGATGTAGCTTATTTGGTGGCTCAGATTAATGGACTAGCTAAATTAAATTCTTTGAATGTAGAGAGTATTTCAACTTCAATTGCTCCTTTGCAGCCATCTAAATCAAAGATTGTTAGAAGTATTGGGCAGATGAAAGCAGATGTAAAAATGTCTGGAAGCTATGGAGGATTTAAAGCTTTTATTGATCAGATGCAGAACAATGTTTTGATATTGGATATAGCAGATATAAAAATTGATAGTCCAGCAAAAACTGAACAGCAGTTATTAAATTACACACTATCAATCAGGAGTTATTATCAGTCGCAATAATAAAATAGTATCAACAAATAATTTATGGCAATTTTAATAGAAGAAGAAAAAAAGAATGGAGGAAGTTGGTTTGGTTTTGGGTTGTTGTTTATTATTCTGACTATTTTAGGAGTGGCGGCTTATTATTTATTTTTTGTAAAACCTGAAATTATAGGAAATGTGACATCAACAAAAACTACCGCGATAGATGACTTGGCTCAAATTGATTTTGATCCAAATTCTGTAGTGAATGGAGATTTTTTTAAGACTTTAAAACAAGTTGTTCCTCCTCCAGTAGCACAACAAGGAAGTAATTTTACGCCGTTTGGAGTTTTTTAAAAAAAATACTTATATGGATAACAAAATACTCGTTACAAAACTCATTGAGCTGAATGCGTTAAGTCAGGAGGTTGGCCAGAAGCTTTTGCAAGAAGCTTCTTTTTCAAAAAAACCAATTGATGAGATTATTTATGAAAGAAAAATAACTTCGGATGAAGCGGTCTTAAAAGCAAAGACAGCTATTTTAGGAATACCATCAAAAAGTATAGACCAAAAAGAAATTTCTGATGAATTAATTAAACTAGTTCCAGAAGCAACGGTCAGAAATTTTAAAGTTGTTCCTATTTCTAAAACGGATGATATGTTGATTATGGGAATGGTTAATCCTGATGATGAAAAAGCACAAGAGGCATTAAAATTTTTAGCTAGACAAGTAAAAGTGAATTTGGGTGTATATCTTATTTCAATGGCTTTGTGGGATACAGTTTTAAGAAGATATTCTCCTTATCGTTCAGAAGTAGAGGCGGCGGTAAAATCTTTGACATCTTATTCTGGGAAAAAGATTTCAATAGAACAAAAAATAACTTCTTTGGAGTCGGGCGGGGGAGCGGAAGATGCCCCAATTATTCGTATTGTAGCTTCAACTTTGAAAGAAGCAGTTTGGCAAAAAGCATCAGATATTCATATTGAACCGCAAAGAAGCAGATTAAGAATAAGATTTAGAATTGATGGCGAGCTTATTGAGGTAGCAACTATGCCAATTGAGCTTTATCAAGCAATTGTATCTCGCGTGAAAGTGCTTTCTAATTTGAAATTAGATGAAACAAGAATTCCACAAGATGGGAGATTTAGAACCGTCTTAATGGGAAGAGATATAGATTTTCGTGTGGCAACTTTTCCAACGCCAGTAGGAGAAAAAGTGGCTATTCGTGTTTTGGATCCAACTGTTGGTCTAAAGGGCTTGGAAGAATTGGGACTAATTGGAAAAAATTTGAAGATAATTAAAGAAAGTATCAATAAGCCGTATGGAATGATTTTAATTACCGGTCCAACTGGATCTGGAAAATCAACAACTTTGTATGCCTTGATGCAAATTTTAAATAAAGAAGATATAAACATTGTTAGTTTAGAAGATCCTGTTGAATATTATATGGACGGATTAAATCAATCCCAAGTGCATCCTGAAATTGGATATGATTTTGCTTCTGGGCTTAGACAAATTTTAAGACAAGATCCGGATGTTATTATGGTTGGAGAAATTAGAGATGACGAAACAGCTGGTTTGGCAGTGCATGCGGCGTTGACGGGTCATATAGTGCTTTCTACTTTACATACTAATAATGCTGCAGGAGTTATTCCTCGTTTGGTAGATATGAAAGTTGAGCCATTTCTTTTACCAGCGGCTTTAAATGTAATGGTAGGGCAAAGATTAGTTCCGAGATTATGTCAGAATTGTCTTATAAAAAAAGAGGCATCTCCAGAAGTTACTAAAATAATTGAAAGCGAGATGTCTAAATATGATGAGGCGGATAAAAAAGAAATGGGAGTTTCTGCGCCTTATTTTGTTTATGAATCAAAGGGATGTGATATGTGTAAGGGAAAAGGAATTGTTGGTAGATTAGCTATGTTTGAAGTTTTGCAAATGACAAGAGAATTAGAAAAAATTATTTCGGCAAGTTCTTCAGAGATGGATATCGTTAGTGAATCTCAGAGACAAAAAATGATTACATTAAGACAAGATGGTATTTTAAAAGCGGTTAAAGGATTAGTGTCTATTGAATCGGTGATTAGAGAGACAGAAGAGATGTGATTCAAATTAAAAGTTTAAATTTTCAAGTGTAAAATTAAGGTGGATAGATACAGTATAGGGGAAGAAGTAAAAAGTATTAAGTAATAGGTAAAAAGTGGGGAATGATATATTATCAAGATAATAATACAGGGAAAAAAATTATGAAGTATGATATACTAATATAAAATATTATTATGACAGATTATAAAACAAAATTAGATGAGTTACTTTTAACTTGTGCTAAACAAGATGCTTCTGATTTACATATTGCGGTCGGCAGACATCCAACACTAAGAATTGATGGAGGGCTGGTGCCTTTGACAAAAGAACAGATTCTAACTCCACAAGATGCGCAGGGTCTTATTTTGGCACTTTTAACCGAGAGTCAACAGAAAGATTTGTTAGAAAAAAAAGAAATTGATTTTTCTTATGCTTTTGAAGATAAAGCTCGTTTTCGTGTTAATGCTTTTTTTCAAAGAGGATATATGGCTTGTGCTTTAAGGTTAATTCCTGCCAGGATAAAGACAATTGAAGAATTAAAACTTCCTCCAGTGTTGCATGATTTTACAACTTTATCACAAGGATTTGTTTTGGTTGTAGGTCCAGCAGGACATGGAAAATCAACGACGATGGCAGCTCTTTTGGATGAAATCAATCACACAAGAACAGAACACCTTGTAACAATTGAAGATCCAATTGAATATGCTTTTGTTCAAGATAGAAGCATTGTTTCACAAAGAGAAGTATCAACAGATACAGCAAGTTTTTCTCAGGCCTTAAAATCAATCTTAAGACAAGATCCTGATGTTATTATGATTGGAGAAATGCGCGATGCAGAATCTATAGCAACAGCCTTAACAGCAGCAGAAACTGGTCATTTAGTAATTTCAACTTTACATACAAACTCAGCTTCTCAAACGATTGATCGTATCATTGATAGTTTTCCTTCAGAACAACAAAGTCAGATCGCTTCACAGTTGTCAGCGGTTTTGGTTGGAATTATCTCTGAGCGTCTTATTCCAAAAGTGGAAGGAGGACGGATCCCTGCTTGTGAAATTTTAATTGCTAATCCGGCAATTAGAAATTTAATTCGTGAAAGAAAGTCATACCAAATTGATTTAGTAATAGAAACTAATTCTCAAGAAGGAATGTCAACTCTCAATAGATCTTTGGCAGATTTAGTAAAACGAAGAGAGATTTCTTTGGAAAATGCGGAAATTTATTCTCTTAATCCTTCGGAGTTGCGTATTTTGTTGGAACAATAATTTGTTAATGGTTTATGAAATTTAAATATCAAGCTAGAAATAAAAATGGAGAGATGCAAGTGGGATTTGTTGATGCTCCGACACAGGATAATGCGGCTTCTGTTTTGACTAGCCATGATCTTTATGTTTTGAGTATTGAGTCAATGGAGAAAGAAGGTTTTAAAGAGAGAGTTTTTGGTTTTATCAATAGGGTCAAGGCAAAAGATTTGATGCTTTTTACAAGGCAATTTTCTACTTTAATAGAATCAGAGATGCCTTTGGACGATGCTTTGCGAGCTCTTTGGAAGCAAACAAAAAATCCTATTTTAAAAGAAGCGGTTTTTCAATTATCTAAAGATGTAGAATCTGGTTTGTCTTTGTCGCAAGCTTTAGAAAGACAAAAACCTTTGTTTTCTGATTTTTATGTTAGTATGGTAAGATCGGCAGAGGTAACAGGAAGATTAGAAGAAGCGCTTTTGTTTTTGGCTTCTTATTTAGAAAAGGAAGCTGGTTGGCAAGGAAAAATTGTAAATGCGCTTATTTATCCAATAGTTTTAATTGTTTTGTTCATAATTGTGGCTGGAATTATGGTGGTAGTAGTTTTTCCTAAAATAAAACCTATTTTTGAAGAGTCGGGAACAGCGTTGCCATTTATTAGTCAGGTGGTATTTTCTGTCGGACAATTCTTTATTGATTGGTGGTGGGTGGCGATTTTAATTATAGTGGGAATAGGATTTATTATTTTAGATTATTTTAAAAGTGAAGAGGGAAAAGTTGTTTCTAATCAAATTATTTTATATGTTCCAGTTTTTGGAGATTTATTTAAAAAGATATATATTGCTAGATTTTCTCAATCCTTAGCGGTGCTTATTAAGGGCGGTATTCCTATGACGCAATCTATAGAAATAGCTGGAGATACGATTGGAAATGTAGTTTATCAAGAGGCGCTAGAAAATGTAGCTGGTGGAGTAAAAGAGGGGAAACTTTTTTCTCAACTGATTGATTCATATGAAAAACTTTTTCCGGCTTTGGTGGGGCAGATGTCGTCCATTGGAGAGACAACTGGAAGATTGGATGAGATGATGTTAAAAATATCAGATTTTTATGATAGAGAAGTAAATGATACAATGGCAAACTTGTCTGAGCTTTTACAGCCGATTTTGATATTAGTCATTGGTGTTTCAATCGCGATATTATTTGCATCAATATTGTTACCTATTTACAATTTAGCCCAAACGTTTAAAATATAAGAATAAGCAAAAAGTATAAAGTTAAAAAATAAATAATAATAAAATAATTTTTGTCATTTTAAGATTTGCGAGAGGTGTCTATTATTTGGCTTGCCACTCAATAATAGAATAAGATTCTTCGCTACGCTCCCGCCAGAGGCGGGCAGGCAGAATGACTAATATAAAAAATATGAATAATAAAAAAGGTTTTACATTAGTAGAGATGTTGGTCGTTATCGCAATTATTGCTATCTTGTCATCTATCTTTTTGGTGGGCCTAGGGGGTTTTAGAAAACAGGCGTATGACACAAGAAGAATCTCTGATGTTCAAAAGATTCAGACATTTTTAGAGCTTTATTATAATCAAAATAGATTTTATCCAGATAATTTAGCCACATTGTCTAACTTGGGAACATTACCAAAAGATCCAATTGGAGGTGCGGATTATTTTTATTCACTTTGTTTTGGTAATCAGGTCTATGTTGTTGGGGCGACTCTTGATCAAACAAGTTCGGTTTTGAAAGATGTTGGCGAAATTGATGCGGAAGCTGATCTTGGTACAGGTGCAAATTGTGCAACTGCACTTAGATGCGATGATACGGCTGGAAATTATTATTGTGTTAGTTCAAAATAATTAATTTATCTTATAAAACCTTTTATTAAAGTATGAGCTTTTTAACTCTGTTATTTTTAGTGTTGCTCGGGATAGCATTTGGTAGTTTTTTGAATGTGGTGGTTTTAAGGTATAATCCAGAAAAAAGATTTTTTTCTTATAAATATTTAAAAGGAAGATCTCATTGTCCAGATTGTCAAAAAACTCTTTCTTGGTATGAACTTATTCCTATTTTTAGCTTTATTTTTCAATTGGGAAAATGCAGAGGATGCTCAAAAAAGATTTCGTGGCAATATCCGATAGTGGAAATTTTGTGTGGGATTGTTTTTGTGGTGGTGACGATGGTGATTTGGAAAATTTTTTTTGTGGTACTTGTTGGAGCAAATATTTGGTTGCTTTGGGGTGTGGCTTCTATGTGGATTTTAGTTATCTTATCTTTAATTTGTGTGTTTTTAGTTGATTTAAAATATTATATTATTCCCAATGGGCTTAATTTATTTATTTTCTTCCTAGGGCTTTTGTGGACGGCAATTGGTTGGAGGATGGGTCTTTTTAACTCTTTTACTCAGGGGTCTTTTTTGAATGAATTTGCTCCACTTTTCCCGATGTTTGCTAGTCCTGTTTTTAATCATTTAATTGGAATGGCCGTAGCAGTTTTATTTTTCTTTGCGATAGTGCTTTTGTCCGGAGGAAGAGCGATGGGAATGGGAGATGTTAAATTAATTGCAGGACTTGGACTTTTGTTTGGATGGCCGGATGCTATTGTAATAGTATTTTTGTCCTTTATAATTGGAGCAATATTTTCTTTAGGGTTAATGGCTTTAGGGAAAAAACATTTAAGAGATAAAGTACCTTTTGGTCCGTTTATTGTAATCGCTACATTGGTGGTATTTTTCTTTGGGTCTGGATTAATCAGCTCTTATTTTGGTATAATGGGAATGTAGGGAGATTGTCTGTCTTCTTATAATTTCAAATGAAGATTTATATACTTATAAAAAAATATATTAACCGTTTTTCTGCGGGATTTACTTTGGTGGAGATGCTCGTGACGGTGTCTTTGATTGTTATATTTACAACAGCAGCAGTATCTTATAACAGAAATACAAGTAGTCAGATAGCACTTTTTAGAGAACAAGGAAAGTTAATTAACTCTATTTATAAAGTTAGATCTTTAGCTATTTCAACATATAATAGAACGGGAGATTTAAGATCTGTTCCGTGTGGTTATGGAATTCATTTTGCTACCGAAGATAAATTAATAATTTTTAAGGATTTACCAGATCTAGATGGTAAATGTGTGGTTTATGGAGATAATAATAATTCTTTTAAGTTTGATGGCGATAATTCAAATCCATCGGCTTCAGAAGAATTTGTTGAAGAGGTTGATCTAAAGGATGTTAAAATTAATAATTTTTTATACAATCCAGAAAATTCAAATACAAATAGGCTTGAAGGAGTGGATGTTGTTTTTGTGCCACCTGATCCAAAGATGTATGTTCAGGGAGGAATTGATTTTCCTATTACAATTGAGTTAGCGCCAAAAAGTTCTTCTTTGAATTCAAAATTAAATGTTAAAATATCTAAGTATGGGCAGATTACAACTGATTAAAAAATTATTTTACATAAAAGATAGACCGGCTCAGATTTTAGTTGAGACAATGGTGGCGTTGAGTATGGTTGTCATAGGATTGCTTGGACTTTTGGCCTTGGTAACTAATTCTATCGGTTTAAATAAAGTTGTCTCCGATCAATATGTGGCGACTTATTTAGCAATGGAAGGAGTGGAGATTATAAAATATAAAATTGATGATAATATAGCTGGGGGAGTATTAGCTTTTAATAGTGGAATATCAAATTCTGGATACTATAAAGTTGCCATGGATTCTAGTAATCCAGATGGTTTTAAAATAGAGTATATTTCAGAATCAGAACCAGAGTTTGGAGATAACAATTATAAGATAAGTTTTGATAGCAACTCTAAAAAATATTGGTATGCTTCTGGAGATAAAACAAATTTTGTTAGAGTGGTTAAAATAACAAATAACGGAGACAGTATTTCTGTTGATTCTAATGTCAATTGGGTTTCAAGAGGAAATTTAAAGACGGATGTGCACATTGATGATATTTTTTATAATTGGAGATCATAATGAATAATTTAAAAGAAAAAATTCAACAAAGAGAAGGAACGACTTTGGTAGAAATGCTGATTGCTTTGAGTATTTTTGTTATTTTTATTGCTGTGGCAGTGGGAGGGTTTTTGCAAGCATTATCTAATCAAAGAGTGGCATTAAAACTTATGGCAGCAACAGATAATCTTAGTTTAACTTTAGAACAGATGAATAGAGAGATGAGAGTAGGAACAGAATTTATTGTCGGATCTAATAATAGCTTAATAGAATTTCAAAGATCGGACGGAGAGGCTGATAACAGTGGTGGAAAACAAATATTGGTAAGATACTCTTTAGAGAATAATAGAATTATTAGATTTGCTCGAGCGTTGGGCAATGAGAATGATCCAGGAGAGGTGGGTCCCATAACAGCAGACAATGTTAGTGTGGATTATTTTTCAGTTAATGTTATTCATAATAATAATCCTGGTCCATATCTTGTGAATGTGGTTTTGGGGATAAGCGCTCAAGATAAAAATTTAAAAGTGACAAACTATATTCAGTCAACCATTAGCAGTAGGTTGTTTAGTTCGGAATAATATGAAAAGCAAAAAAATGAAATTTAATTTTTTAGAGAATAAATCAGGGCAAGCCCTTCAACTGCGTTCAGGGCAAGC
>JAVHOK010000012.1:0-5135 GCA_036170035.1 Minisyncoccota bacterium | reverse complement strand
TCAGGGCAAGCCCTTCAACTGCGTTCAGGGCAAGCAATGTTGATGGTGGTTTTGATATTAGGTTCTGTGATGTTAGGAGCGACAACAATTGCTGGTTTTGTAACAATACAGAAAATTAGAACAGCAACAGATATTATGGATTCAGCAATGGCAATTTATGCAGCTGACGCAGGACTGGAAAAATGTTTATATTATAAATATAATTCTACTCAACTTAATCCAGATTTTAATTGTAATAATGTAAGCATTAGTTTAGATAATAATGCAAGCGCTTCTGTTCAAGAAAGCGGAGGAGTAATAAAATCAATTGGTCTTTCTAATAGAGCCAGCAGAGCTTTCGGACTTTTTTTGAACGAGCAACAGTAGTTTATTTATAAAATGACAAAAGAAGAGATAAAAAATCGCATTAAAAAATTGCGGAAACTTATTGATTATCATGGAAAGCTTTATTATACATTTGATGAGCCGGTTTTGTCTGATTCGGCTTATGACGCATTAAGAAAAGAATTAGAAAAATTAGAAAAAAAACATCCAGAATTAACATTGTCTAATTCTCCAACTCAGAAAATCGGAGGAAAGCCCTTGGATAAGTTTGTTAAGGTTTTGCATAAATTTCCGATGTTTTCTTTTAATGATGCTTTTTCTGAAAAAGAAGTAGACGAATGGTTGAAGCGTTTGGAAAATTACTTAGGAGAAACACAAATAAACGCAGATAAGCCGCGAATTGACACAGATGTTAAGAAAATTAATGTTTGTTTATCCCAAAATCAAAATAAATCTATACCTTTGTTTTATTGTGAATTAAAAATTGATGGTTTGGCGATTGAATTAATTTATGAAAATGGAAAATTGATTCAAGGCGCAACAAGAGGTGATGGGAAAATAGGGGAAGATATCACTCAAAATATTATGAATATTGAACTAATTCCAAAAGAATTAGTTCAGTTAGATAAATGGGAGGTTCCAAAAAAATTAGTTATTAGGGGAGAAATTTTTATTTCCTTAAAAGAGTTTGAAAAAATTAACAAAGAGCAAGAGAAAAATGGTCAGAAATTATATGCCAATACTAGAAATTTGGCAGCTGGGTCGGTTAGACAACTTGATCCAGTTATAAGCGCTTCAAGAAAACTACAATCTTTTCAATATGACGTTGTAGAAGGATTAGATGTTAAAACTCACGATGAGAAACATAAAATTCTGGCATCTTGGGGTTTTAATATCAACAAACACAATAAAACAGCCAAAAACTTAAAAGAAGTTTTTGAGTTTAGAGATTATTGGGATAAACACAGACAAAATCTTGATTATGAGATAGATGGAGTGGTGGTTATTTTAAATAATAATGATTTATTTGATAAAGCTGGCGTGGTTGGAAAGGCCCCCAGAGGAGCAATCGCTTATAAATTTTCTCCTCGTCAAGCAACGACGATTGTTGAAGATATAAAAATTCAAGTTGGCAGAACGGGAGTATTAACACCGGTGGCAAATTTAAAACCAGTAGAGGTTTGTGGAGTGATTATTTCACATGCAACATTGCATAATTTTGATGAGATAGAAAGATTGGATGTAAAAATAGGAGATACGGTCGTAGTGGAAAGAAGTGGAGATGTTATTCCCAAAATTATTCAAGTTATTAAAGAGCTTAGGCCTCAAAATGCCAAAAAAATTTTTTTGCCAAAAAAATGTCCAGTCGATGGAGCGAGTTTGATTAGAGAGGGAGTTTTGTTAAAATGTTCTAATCCAAGATGTGGGGCAAAAAATAGAAATTTGATCATACACTTTGTTTCTCGGTTGGCTTTTAATATCAGAGGACTGGGGGATAAAATAGTAGATAGATTTTTGGACGAAGGGTTGATTGCTGGTCCGGCAGATATATTTTCTTTAAAAAAAGGAGACATTTCTTCTTTAGAAAGATTTGGAGAAAAATCAGCAGATAATCTTATTAAAGAGGTAGAAAAAGCAAAAGAAATAACCTTGGAGAAATTTATTTATGCTATTGGTATATTACATGTAGGAGAAGAGACGGCAAAATCTTTGGCAATGCTTTTGCAAAAACGCAATAAAGAAAAAAATCAGATTTATATAGTACCAAAACAAATATTAAATATATTTTCTGAAATTTCTGTAGAAGAATTAAGAGATGTTAATGATATTGGAGAAGTGGTAGCAAAGAGTGTTTATGGTTGGTTTTTGGATCAACATAATATAAAAATAATGGAGGATTTAGATGACTTGGGAGTCGTGACAAAAGTTGCTAAAGATAAAAAAGGGGGTATTTTCAAGGGATTTTATGTTTGCTTAACCGGTTCTCTAAATTCTATGTCTCGCCAAAGAGCCAAGGAGATAATTGAAAAAAATGGGGGACATTCTCAATCAGATGTGACTCAAAAAACAAATATTTTGATAGCGGGAGAAGATCCTGGATCAAAGTTAAAAAAAGCACAAGAATTTGGAATAGAAATTTGGGATGAAAAGAGGTTTTTGAATAAAATAGAGAAATAGCAGAGCTTTTTGATTAACGAGTTTTTTTCTGTTAATATAATCTTATGAAAATAAATGATGATTTATTGGATCATCTTTTTGCTTTGTCTCGCATAGAAAGTGAAAAAGACCCCAAAAAGAGAGAAAAATTAAAAAAAGATCTTTCAAAAATTCTTGATTATTTTAAGGAATTAGAAAGCGTAGACACAACAAATATTGAGCCGCTTTTTGGAGGGTCTTTTTTGACAAATGTTTACAGAAAAGACGAGAATCAGAATCTATCTCCAGAAGAGAAAGCGAGAATTAGAGAAAATTGCGTTAATAATTTTCCTGTAAAAGAACATGGATATTTGAGAGTCCCGCCTATTTTTGAATAATTATTATGGATAAAAATCTTACAATCAAAAAATTTCACAAAGGCATAATAGATGGTGATTTTTCTGTTGTTGAAATTACAAATGAATTTTTGAAAAATATAGAAAATAAAGATACAGAGATTGGATCGTTTCTAGATGTATATAAAGATGAGGCAATAAAAAAATCAAAAGAATTAGATGAAAAGATAAAAAATCAAAAAGAAGATTTATCTATGATGTTTGGAGTACCAATGGCAATTAAAGATAATATTTTAATTGAAGGGGAAAAATGTACAGGCGCCTCTAAGATTTTGGAAAATTATATTAGTACTTATGACGCAACGGTTATTTCAAAATTGAAAAAAAGTGAGGCTGTTTTATTAGGAAAAACTAATTTAGATGAATTTGCTATGGGAGCGTCAACAGAACAGTCAGCTTTTAAGGTAACTAAAAATCCAATTAACCAAGAAAGGGTGCCTGGGGGATCATCGGGTGGATCGGCTAGTGCGGTGGCGGGAGATATGGCTCTTGGGGCTTTAGGGTCTGATACAGGGGGATCTATTAGACAACCAGCAGGATTTTGTGGAATAGTAGGTTTAAAACCAACTTATGGATCGGTTTCTCGTTATGGGCTGATGGCGTTAGCTTCTAGTTTGGATCAAATTGGACCTTTAGCAAAAACTGTTGAAGATGTTGGAATTATTTTTGAATCAATTTCTGGAAAAGATAATTTTGATTCTACCTCGGCGGATATTGTTTTTGATAATTTAAATAATCTTGATGGCGTTGAGACAAAAGATTTTACGATCGGAGTTCCAAAGGAATATTTTGTAGAAGGGTTGGATAAAGAAATAGAAAAAAGTATATATAGTACGATAGAGAAATTTAAAAAAGCGGGATATAAAATAAAAGAAATTAGTTTACCTCATACAAAATATGCTGTTTCTTGTTATTATATTATTTTGCCAGCGGAAGCGAGCGCTAATTTAGCTAGATATGATGGCTTGCGATATGGTGGCTTAGATAGTTTAAAAGATAAAAAAATGAATCTTCTGTTGCGTTATTTAAAAGAAAGAGGAGATGGATTTGGAGATGAGCCGACAAGAAGAATACTACTTGGAGCATTTGTTTTGTCTTCGGGATATTATGATGCGTATTATTCTAAAGCCCAGAAAGTAAGAAGATTAATGATGAATGATTTTTCTATGGTATTTGATAAAGCTCAGAATGGAGTGGACGCAATTTTGGCTCCTGTGACACCAACGGTGGCATTTAAAATAGGAGAGAAAAAAGATGATCCTTTGGCGATGTATCTTTCGGATATCTTCACTATTCCGGCAAATATAGCAGGACTTCCAGCTTTGTCATTGCCGACGGGGGATTTAGTGAATGGATTGCCAATTAATTTTCAGATTATTGGAAAACATTTTGACGAGAAAAATATTTTAGCACTTGGTTATTATTACGAAAATAGATTAAAATAAGAATATGCAAGGAATACTACAATATTCTATTTGGATACCAATTATCTCTGTGGTGGTTTCTTTTTTTCTTTTATATAAAATAGTTTCTTTGGCTATAAAAATAGATTATTTTGGAGATAAAAGAAATTATGGTTGGAAGATAATGAAGACGGCTAAATATCAAAAGATAAAAGGCATCAAGATTTGGAATTTGATATTGAATTATGTTAGTCAGCCTGATCCGATTAAATGGAAGGAGGCAATTTTAAAGGCGGATAATTTAATGGAAGATATTTTGAGAAATTCTGGGTATAAAGGATATGATTTGAGTGAATTATTAATACAGATAGATAGTTCTAAAATATCAAATATAGATGAAATTAAAAGAATTAGATTTGGAATAAAAGAGATTCTAAGAGACGAGGGGGCTTTATTAGATAGAGAAAAAGTAAAGGAATTTTTAAGAGAATATAGACAAGCATTTAGACAGTTTGGATTATTGGATTAAAAAATCTCCGGAATGGAGATTTTTTATTGCCACTCGACTATGCTCGGGATGCTCATGTTTATAATTATGCTTCGCATAAATAAATATGGCACAGGGGCGGGACTCTCCCGCGAATAAATTTTTCCCGTCGGAAAAATTTTTCTGGGCACCGTCTCGCGATGTCGTTTGCTAACGACATAACGCTTCGGCGTTCGAGTCCCGCCCATAACACTCATAAATGAGTGTTATTCCTGTAGCAGGGGCGGGACATCTCACATCGTTCGCCCTGCTCTCTCTTTCAAAACCCTGTCTGCCGACAGGCAGGCCTCGGTTTTGAATAATTTCCTA
>JAVHOK010000011.1:0-4121 GCA_036170035.1 Minisyncoccota bacterium | reverse complement strand
GAGGAATTTTCCATTTGCTCCTCTTTTTGGTTTGGCGAATTTTGGGGCTGGCAAAAGCATAAAATAAGTATAACCGATTTTGGGTTATACCACAATAGGTTATAAGATAGAAATATATATGGCAGATTCAATTTATACAAAAGAGTACAGGAATGTCATCCAACGCCTCAAAGAGGCGCGTTTGAGTGCTGGACTCAAACAAGAAGATGTGGCTGTTAAGTTAGGAAAGCCACAATCTTATGTATCAAAAATTGAACGAGGAGAAAGGCGTGTTGATATTGCCGAGATAAAACTTTTTGCAAAAATTTACCAAAAACCAATAGATTATTTTGTATGAATATAGATATACAATCCTTAAAACGCGACCTCATAAATACAACCGTACCAAAACCAGTTTCGGGTACTCTTTCTGGTCATGCAGCTGGAGAACCTTTTGATAAACATGTTTATAAGTTTGTAAAAGCAAAATATCCAGAAGAAACTTTTAGACAGTATGAATACCTTAATAAACTTTACTCACAAAATCCAACAGCTCTTTCAGTAGAAAATCGTTTGTCTTTACTAAAACCGAATTCGGTAGCCTTTCTTTTGAATCGTGGAAAGCAGACGACTCAAGAATGGACACCAACTAAACAATTTGATGAAAAGCAAAATGATACAGCCGATATTGTAGTTGTTAAAAATAATTTCTTTAGCATAGTTGATGTTAAAACATTTAGCACTGAAAGAAATGGACAACCACCAAATATAATTTCTGCGTACAAGGTAGCAAAAATGTGTGCCCTTATGCTTGAGGAAAATAATTTTTCCTCACATGATATTACTTATATCGGGATAGCTTGGGAACTTATTGGTGAAAATCTAAAATGTACCGACGTTTCAATCAAGGAACTTTTCAAAACAGACCCTGCAAATATATATATCAACTGGGCAGCTGCTATGCAGATACAATTTCATGTTAGTACATTAGACCAAACTTACGCGGGCAATGTTCAACAATGGTGTCGCGACTATTTACACACCTTTGTAATTCAGGCAAATAATCGTGCCGAAACAATGATAAAGAAATTTGTTAAACCTTTCCAAAAATTTCTAGAATAGCACAGCCATTCGCTCGTTTAGATTTTCAAGAGCACTTTCATTCCTTGTCAAAATATATTCCTTGCATGATGAGGCTATTTCTTCATGCAATTTAACTTCCTTTGGATTCTTCCAATCAATCAACCTAACCGGGATACTTGCAAGTGGTTTTTCAGAAAATTCAACAATATTTCCTTTTACAACTCCTTTATGTTTTAGCCATTCAAATACATGCTCACTATTTAACAAGGCGAGAATATAATAAATACTCTCTTTTACTTCTGATTTAAGAAATACAGCCGTTACATCTTGGGTTGGGAAAATACCACTCGGAACATAGGAAAATCGGAAATAACTTTTGTGCGATATTCTTTCTTTGCATGGCACAAAGATTTTTTCCTTTTCCTGTTTGAATAAATTAAAACTTCGTAGAAAAACCCATTCCCAATAGTTAATTTTTCTATTATAATTATATCGAAGCTCTAGTTTCTCTTGAAATTGACGAAGTAACTCATAAAATGTTGGGTACTTTTCTTTTAGATCATCTTCATTTTTTACATCACCATTCAGAAAAATATATGAAGTTATATCACCATAAAGAAAACGCTCCATATTTTTTGCTTTCAAAACAGAAATTGTCGCACGTTTTTCTTTGGCGGTTAGTTTAGTTTCTTCAGGAATTTGAAAAGCTCTATCAAGACCGCTAACCATTCCGTTTCCAATGTCCGCGATATCACCTAATGTAATATATTTTTTTTCTTCTCCAAAAAGTGAGGTCGAAACAACAACCGCACATTTATTTTCGTATATTTTTAGCTTATCCCCAATTTTACTTGGTGCTAACATCCACCTTTCATTAAGTCCAAATTGACTGCGTTCAAATACCTCAATTTTTTTATCTGGGATACCGTTCTTTATTTTTGATAGAGTTTCTTCCGTTAATCGTTGAGTTGATAAATATTTAGTAACTTTGATATTCTGCGTTTGTTTTTTTGAATCAGAAGATTTAATGAATTTGAAAATCAAAATAGATGAAGCAACTTTGTCAAAAATAGGAGTTTCGTTGAAATGAATAATTTCAGTAAAATATCCATTTTTCGTAAGATAACTCCGCAAAATCTCCGCGTGTTTAGTGTTAATCCAATATTCAGGAGTAATAAAAATTAACTCACCGTCTTCTTTTAGAAGTTCAATGGATTTAAGTACAAAAATACAAAGATAATCACAAAGACTGTTAAAATACTTTTTCCAAAGCTCGCTATTTTCCAATTCTTTTTTAAGTGCTTGATCTAGATTTTTCCACCTTATATATGGCGGATTACCAATAACAAGGTCATATTTTTCTTTAATATCTGCCGTAACAAAACTCTCAAAAATAATTTTTGATTTTGTATTTTTTTTGTAGAATTTTTCAACTACAAGTTTTTGATTTTGTAATTTTTCTTAGTGTTTCATCAACTTCATATCCAACTATATCTTTATAGCCCTTTTCCTCTAGAAGTTTTAGAAAAATACCCTCGCCACATGCTGGCTCTAAAATTTTGGCATTTTTAGAAACAGAAGATAAACCAATCATAAAATCAGCCACATGTTCGGGTGTAAAATATTGTCCAAGATTTTTTGTTTCTTTTATCATAACCTATAATAGCATTATAGCCGATTCGGTTGACTAAGTAAAATCAGTTGACTAATATCCTAAAATAGACTTTAATACACATATGTATAGTAAAACTGAAGCAGCATACAAAATTCTCAAAGAATCTAAAAAACCACTTCATGTAGCGGAAATTATTAAAATTGCTCTAAATAAAAAGCTAATTAAGACAAAAGGTAAAACACCAGAATCTACACTTGCTGTTGATTTACTTTTGGAAAACAGACGCAAGACTAAACAAGGAATCAAACTGCGTTTTGTAAAAGTTGGGTCGGGAACTTGGGGACTAACAGAATGGAAATAATATGAGCAAAACAATTGCAAAATTGAATAAACTTAATAATCCTGAATCTTTTATCCAAATCAATACAATAAAGGGTTTTAAGTATGTGGATAAGGCGGGCGAAATCGTAAATGCTTATCACAAGAAAAATATCGCTCCTCAATTTGCCATGGGTTTAAATGGTTTAGTCATTGACCAACCAAAAGATAAAATTGACCAGTTAAAAGTTACTGCACAGGTTATATGGGAAAAATTTAGTGAAATTGATTCATTGGATATGATATCAACTCTTTTTTCAACTGATGCAGAGAGTGTTTTAAAAATATTAGAGGTTGAAAAAATAAGTCGAATAGGTTGGCGAAATTATTTTGTCTATGAATTTACTAGTAAAGAAAAACAAGACGAGTATTTAAAAAAGTTTACCGTCATCGACAGCACAAAACCGTCGCTTGTTCGTTTGGAAATAAAAACAGGCAAAGATTTTTCTGCAAACTTAATGATTCAGCCTGTCATTAAAAATGATACTGACAAAACACATGGCGTTTTGTTTGATATTGATATTTTTCAGAATGGCGAATTTGAATCGAAAAACATATCAAAGTCATTAAAGGAATTTAGACAATATCTGGCCGATGAAAATGGTTTTTTGAGTGTTGTAAATAAGACTTTTGAATAATATGTGGCAAGAACTTGTTAAAAAAATTGAATTGCAATCGGTACTGGTGTTGTTTTTGACACTCTTGTTTGGTTTGCTTCTTTTAAACAAAGATAATAGTTTATCAAGTCCAGCAGGAATTTTAGGAAGTGTTTCAATTGGAATGGGACTTTTGTATACTTTTGGCTCGTTTTTCTCAAACCAAATCAAGGAAAGCTACAAAGATGTTATTAGTGAATATAAAAACACAATTTCAACTTTAAGATCAAGCCATAAAGATATACAGAAGTCTTATCAAGAAACCTTGTCTGGCCAAACAAAAGATAAAAGCATTGGCGGAACTTACCAAACGATTTCAGAAACTGAAGTTGGAACATTGGACAGTTAAGGTTTCTTTGCCAGCCCCAAAATTCGCCAAACCAAAAAGAGGAGCAAATGGAAAATTCCTC
>JAVHOK010000010.1:0-4318 GCA_036170035.1 Minisyncoccota bacterium | reverse complement strand
TACTTTTTACTTCTTCTCCCTTCTTACTTTGTACTTAATACTTTTTACGTTTTTTTTATTTTTCCAAATTTGATAAAGTTCTTTTAACTCATCTTCACTTTCGGGTTTTTTATTTGTAATAAATTCACATTTTGGATACTTTGTGCAACCATAAAAAGCTTTGCCTCGTCCTCGTCCTTTTCTTTCCACAATATCTCCAGCCCTATTTTTTCTTTCTTCTGATTCTAAACAGGCAGGACATTTGTATCCAATCTTATTCCAAATTCTATTATTTGATCCACATTTTTGACATTTGAGATAATATCCAAATGGTCCACTTTTAACCATTAATCCTTTTTCATCACATTCTTGGCATTTTTCATCTCTGGTTTTATCCTCTATATTTTTCATCTCTGCTTTTTGCTCAGGGGTTTGTCCTTTTTGTCTTTCTTTTGTCGGAATGCTTTCATCTGGGCAAATAATATATTCTCCATATCGGCTGTATTTATAAATCATTGGTTTTTGGCAATGTGGACAGAGAATAGTTGATTCTTTGTTTTCTACTAGTACAGACTTTGCTTTTTCCATATCTTGACTAAAAGGTCCATAAAATTCATGGCAAACATCTGTCCATTTTGTTTTTCCTTTGGCCACCTCATCAAACTCTTCTTCTATCTTTGATGTAAAGTTTATGTCTATGATATTTGAAAAATAAGAAATTAGTAAATCATTTACCTGTTTGCCAATATCTGTTGGGTGATATTTTTTATCTTCTTTTGTAACATAACCTCTATCTTGAATAGTGGAAAGAGTTGGAGCGTAAGTAGATGGTCTGCCCACGCCAAACGACTCTAAGGTTTTAATTAAAGTAGCATCAGAATATCTTCCCGGTGGTTGAGTAAAATGTTGTAGGGGATCTATTTTGATTGGTGTTACTTTTTCGTTTTCGTTTAAGATTGGAAGAGTATCTTGGTTCTCTTCACTTTCGTCAATACCTTCTGTATAAGCCCTAATAAATCCATCAAAAATAATTACTTGTCCGTTGGCTCTATACATATATTTTTTATTTTCTGATGTAATGTTGGCCGAAGTTTGTTCCACAATTGCGTTTTGCATCTGACAAGCGATTGTTCTTTTATAAATAAGATCATAAAGTCTCTGGAAGTTTTTCTCTTTAAGAGAAATATCGGATGATTGTTTAAATAAATTTGTTGGCCTAATAGCTTCGTGTGCTTCTTGGGCGCCTTTTGATTTGTTGGTAAAAAATCTTGGAGTAGGAAGTTGGTATTTTTCTCCATAAATTTCTTTGATAACTTTTTTAGCTTGATCAAGCGCTTGAGTAGACAAGTTGACGCTGTCTGTTCTCATATAAGTGATTAGTCCATTTTCATATAATTTTTGGGCAACCATCATTGTTTGTTTGGCTGAAAATCCAAATTTTCTAGATGCTTCCTGTTGAAGCGTAGAGGTTGTAAACGGAGAAGCTGGATATTTATTTGTTTGTTTTTTGGTAACTTGCTCAATGGTGTAATTCAAAGTTTTAGATCCCAAAACAACTTCTTGAGCTAATTTTTGATTATTTATATCAAATTGATCCAACTTTTTTCCATCTATAGTAAAAAGTTTGGCTTTAAATTCTTTTTGATCTTTGTCCTGTTTTTTAAATATTCCTTCTACTGTCCAATATTCTTGTGGTTTGAAATTTTCTATCTCTCTTTCTTTTTCTACTATTAATCTAACTGTCACGCTTTGCACTCTTCCAGCTGAAAGTCCATAGCGAACCTTCTTCCATAAGAAAGGGGAGAGTTCGTAGCCCACCAATCTATCTACAACGCGTCTAGCCTGTTGAGCATCTACTAAGTTAAAATCTATTTCTCTCGGATTTAAAAGTGCCTTCTCTATAGCCTCTTTAGTAATTTCATGAAAAACAATTCTTTTGTAAGTATTGGAATCTTGTAATCTCTTATTTGCTTTTTTGTCTTCGCTTAAAATCGCCTTTATATGCCAAGCGATTGCCTCTCCTTCTCTATCTTCATCAGAAGCCAAAACAATCTCTTGGGCTTTTGCTCCAACGGATTTTAATCCTTTGACATGCTCTCTGGCTTTTTTAGGAACAATATATCTTGGGGTAAAATTATTTTCAATATCTACGCCCATTGTACTTTTGGGAAGATCGCGAACATGCCCATAAGATGAAATAACCTTATATTCTCCTTTTAAAAAAGATTCTATAGTTTTAGCTTTAGTTGGTGACTCTACAATAATTAGTTTCATATTATAAAAATACAGTATTACATTTTTCCTCTACCCTTCATAGTCTCTTCTTAATTTTTTATATTATACCTCCCTTGACCTTCTTCTATTATAGTTTGCTCCATTATTAGATTAGTTAGTATTGACATTACCTCTTGGGGGTTTAGTGTAGTCATCTGACATATTTTGTCAACTGAGGCAGATTTTCCAAGTGATTTTATTGCTTCTATTATTGCTTTTTCTTTTCCATTTTTTTGTTGGTAATTTTGATTGGCATTATCTCCTTTTTTTAACTCATATCCCAGATCCTCTAAAATCTCTTTTGTGCTCGTTACTAAACGCGCCCCGTCTCTTATTAGCTTATAAGACCCTTTATAGTTTATAGAATTAATTGGGCCAGGAACAACAAAAATTTTTTTCCCTTGTTTTTGTCCAAACAAAGCCGTTGCTAGAGCTCCAGATTTTTCCGGGGCTTCTATTACGATAATTGCATCAGAAAGTCCGCTAATAATTCTATTTCTTAGCACAAAACTATTTGGATAGGTGGGCGAGTTGGGAGAAAGTTCGGATAACAGACATCCATTATTTTCCAAAATTTGAGTTGCCAGTTTTTCATTAACAGTGGGATATATTTTATTAATTGGTGATCCCATAACTGCCCATGTTATTCCATTTGCTTCAAGCGCGCCTTTGTGAGCTGATGTGTCTATTCCATTTGCTAATCCGCTAACAATAACAAAGCCCTCTTTAGAAAGAAGACGAGAAAATTCAAAGGCAATATTTTTTCCTTGTTCTGTAGCTTTGCGTGTTCCGACAATGGCAATTTTTTTAAAAGAGTTATCTATTTTCCCTTGGTAGTAAATAATCTGAGGCATCCCTTTTAGGGGCATCAGTTCTTTTGGATAACCTTCTTCATTTTTTTCTACTTTTAATAAATCAAAATTGTCTTTCATCTTCATATATTATATAATAAACAAAACAGCAAAGTCCAAAAGATTTATGGGGAATTATAAAAAAACATTATTAAGAGAAATTGTCATTACATTTTCCGTTATTGGAGTTGTTATTTTATTTGTCATTTTAATTAAACTAAATATTATTCATCAACAAAAAATTTTAACCACACTCCGTTCTCAAAAAGTTCTTTTGTCTCAATCTGCTGAAAACCTCGGTCTTCTCAAAAAAGACTGGGAGATTGCTAGCCAATATAATGACAAAGTTTCTTCTCTGGTTCCGATTAAAGATAACCTAGTTTTGCTTCAAAAAGATTTTCAACAACTTGCTCTTGATTCTGGTGTCACTCTTAACTTTTCATTTGGTACAGAAAAAAACTCTACAGCAGATGAATTGGGTTATATTAGTTTTTCTGCTACAGCCGATGGATCAAAAGAAAATGTTGTCAGTTTTCTTAAAAAAATAGAAGAAAAGTTTTATTCTCTAAAAATTGATATTGTAGACATTAGTACTCAAAGTAACAACTTAGTTAGAGTTTTGATGAAAGGACAGATATTTTTTCAAACGATTTAAAATATGATTAAAATTAATAAAGTTTTTTTTAAGGAAAATAAGAAAGATATCTACTTTTTCCTTGTCGGGATCACTCTTTTAATAGTGATTATTAGTGCTTTTGTTGTTTCTATTTCATTCTTACTTAAAAGTGCTGAAAATGCTTTAGATGTTGGATCATCAAAAAATCAACCGACTAGGTTTAATCTTGATGCTCTAAAAAACATAGGCATTCTTAAGGGAGATATTCTTTTGTCTCCTTCGCCAAATCAAACTATTCCGCCAAATCAAAATAACTCATCAACTTCTTCTCAAAAAATTATCCAGTAATTAAAAATCTCTCATAGTTGAGAGATTTTTATGTGGGCGTTAGAGGATTCGAACCTCTGACCTTTACAATGTCAATGTAACGCTCTAACCAACTGAGCTAAACGCCCTTATTTTTTCTGTAGTTGTTTACCCTGAGCGAGCAAAGCGAGTCGAAGGGTCGGTTATTTATTTGCGACTAGCTTTGTGCGTGCGGAAGGAATCGGACCTTCGACCTCTGTCTTATCAGGACAGCGTTCTACCACTGAACTAC
>JAVHOK010000009.1:0-1037 GCA_036170035.1 Minisyncoccota bacterium | reverse complement strand
TAAAGGTTACAATTATTGTTACCTCTAGTTTATCACATCAATATTGCCTGTCAAGAGGTATTTTCAATAAAGAGATTGCTTCGTCGTTTCGCTCCTCGCAATGACAAAAAATAACAAAAAGCGGCTAAAAAGCCGCTTTTTGCATCAGAATCCTTTATTGACTAGTAATACAATTTTCTTGCGGGGTGCCAAAACCAGAACAAATTTTAAAGTCTTTACCGTTATTTAGAAGCTCATAGTGATATTGTTTGTTTGTTATCGGATCAATGTATTTGCTAAAAAATAAATCCGGATAAGCAGCGAATAATTCATCTAAAGATTGAGGGTATTTTCCTTTATTTATGGCGTAATATTGTACACCGGCTTTTAAAGTTGATAAATCAGAAGTAATTTCTGATTCCTGAGCTTTATTTTGCATTGAGTTTAATTCAGATGAAAGATAAGAAATAATTTTAAAAGGTAATAAAATCATCATGATAAGCCCAATGCCAGCTAAAATTACAAATAGGGATTGTCCTTTTGGTTTTTCTAGTGAAATCTGATTTGCTTTCAAGGTCTTGATATTAGAATAAAGTAAATAAAGAAAAGCAGTAGTAAAGGGTAAAACTAAAATCCTGCTAATAAAATTAATAATTGTTTTAGCGCTCGAAATTTTTAACAAAACCAGAATAAAATATATGATCAATAATGGTATGGCAGCCAAAAAACCCACTGAAAATAATCTCGAAAAGATATTGTTTACTTGCCCCTTAGCATATTCCTTACTTCGCATTAAGGCCTTTATTCCTTTAGTATTTTCTATCACCAAAACGTAGTTGCTAAAAATAAACCATATAATAAGAATTAAGCCAGGAATTAAAATTAGAAAAGCGCTTAAAATCAACAATGGAATAAATGCTGATTTAATCATAAACCCTAATATACTAAAAACCAACGGAAGACTAAAGACAATCGAGAAAGATAAAATAGTAATCCAAATAATATTTAAAATATTAGCTAAACTATTTCGATAAGCTTGAATAATCGATATCTTATCT
>JAVHOK010000008.1:280-4501 GCA_036170035.1 Minisyncoccota bacterium | reverse complement strand
TAAAAAGAATAAGAAAATTTAATTGATGGTTGATAAAATTTATTCATCTGAGATTTATAGATATTAACTTTATCTATTTTAGCATTCTTTAACTTAATCTCTGCAACTAAACCCTGCATCGTTTCTTCTGAAAAATTTTGGTCAAAAACAAAATTACCCAAACTATAAAAAATCACCCCATTTTTATATCTTTCCACTTCTTGAGCTACATGGGGATGATGACCAACAATTATATCTGCCCCAAAATCAATTAATTTATGAGCTAAATCTTTTTGAAACTTATTAGAAACAGTTTGATACTCCTCTCCCCAATGTAAAGAAATTATTATTATATCAGCTACTTTATTTTCTTTGGCTTTTTTTATTTTTTTTACTATCTCGTCTTCATTAAACTCAGTTAAACCCGCCTGATTATCTTTTGCCCAAAAAGATTTTGGATAAAGATTGGTTAAACCCAAAAATCCAAATTTTATCCCATTTATTTCTTTAATCTTCATCTCATTCGCATCTTGATAATTTTCCCCTCCGCCGATATAAGAGATTTTATTTTCTTTCAAAATATTTATTGTATCTAAGAAAGCCTCTTTCCCCCAATCAAAAATATGATTATTAGCAATAGAAAGAACATCAAAACCAGATTCAATTAATCCCTCAATTACCCGCGGATCAGCTCTAAAAGAATAAATACTCCCTTGGTTTTTTCCCTTATCTGAAATTGGGCCTTCTAAATTACCAAAAACTAAATCAGCTTCTTTTAAATCTTTATTTACAAATTCAAATGGAAAAGAATAGTTTTTATTTTTTCCCATAATCTCTCCAATAAAACGAGAGAGCATAATGTCGCCCACAAATAAAAGCGTCGTTGTTGAATTTTTGTCTTTTTTAATAGTTAAATTCTCAACACTTTTTTCTATATCGGCAAAATTAAAATCAACCTCCTTTCCATCAAGGTTGAATAAAAATCCCAAGCCAATTCCCAAAACAAAACTCACTAAAAAAATTATCACATATAACTTATTCACTTCTTTTTTCTATAATTATAGTTCTAACATTAATACCGTTTTCTTCAGTTGCCCCAGCTACAAAAACTCTATCCCCTTTAACCATTTGAGTTTCATAACACAATTTTGTTACCGCTTCATAAGCACACTTACTTTCAGAAGAAAATATAAGTTTTTTATTCAAAGCTGATTCCCCAGGTTTTTCATAAACAAGATACCAAGTTCCAATCTCCATCCCGGGATTATTTTTAACTAAATTTCCTTTTTCTCTAAAATCAATTTTGGAATTGGATAAATCTAAATCAATTTGTTTTTCCAAAGTATTTACATTAGGAACTTTAACATTAATTGACTCAGTATTATTTTCTATTTTTTCCACCCACAAAAAAAGCATTGCTAATACCGCCAAAACTAAAAAAACCAGAAACAATATTAACTTCGTTGTTTTTCCCATAAACTATTTTAAGAATTCTTTAATCTTGAGTAGATGTTTAACTAAAGTCGTTACATATCCCCATTCATTATCATACCAAGCTAAAACCTTAACCAAGTTTCCATCAACCACTTTTGTAAATTTAAGATCTACCAAAGACGCATAAGACATTCCGATAATATCCGAAGAAACAAGTTGCTCTTCTGTTACTCCCAAAATTCCCTTCCAAGTAGAAGATTTAGAGGCCTCTGTTAATGCTTTATTTATCTCTTCAACCGAAGTATTTTTTTTAGATATAAAAGTTACATCAATTAAAGATCCAACAACAACCGGCACCCTCAAGGCAATTCCATCAAATTTACCCATTAGTTCTGGAAAGGCTCTTGTCATCGCTAACGCCGCTCCTGTTGTTGAAGGAACTATATTTTGCCCTGCCGATCTTCCTCTTCTATAATCTTCTCCTTTAACGGGTCCATCCACAATGCTTTGTGTTGCAGTATATGCATGCACTGTTGATAAAATAGCTTTTTCCACACCAATACTTTTAGATAAAACAGCTATCACCGGAGAAACTCCATTTGTTGTACAGGAGGCATTAGAAGAGATTACACAAGTTGATAACTTATCTTCATTTAATCCAATTAAAACTGTTTTCCCAATTTCATTATCGTCATCTTTAGCCGGAGCTGTTAAAAGAACTCTTTTAGCGCCAACATCTAAGTGAACTTTTGCTTTTTCAAAAGATTCAAAAACCCCAGTTGCCTCTACAACCACATCCACTCCCAAATCTTTCCAAGGAAGTTGTAATGGATCTTTTTGACTCAAAAATAAAATCTCTTTACCATCAACAGTTAAAAAATTCTGCGTCAGTCCATTTTCGGTCCGTGTTGTTCCGTGAATTTCTAAAGGAAATTGTCTATAAACTGAATCATATTTTAATAAATAGGCCAGATTATTTACATCTCCTAAATCATTTATAGCGACCACTTCAAAATCGGGATTATTATAAATCTGTCTAAAAAGTAATCTCCCAATTCTCCCAAATCCATTTATTGCAATTTTCATTTTAGTTTTTTATTTTTAATTCAACTATTTTATTATTATAACTCAATAAGTATAAAGTTTCCTCTTCTGTCATTCTGAACGAAGTGAAGAATCTTATCTTGTCCTTATTTATTAGCAATTAGATATTCCCCTTTTCCTTCCCCTACCTTATCTCCGCCCCCAAATCTTCTTTTGTTTTTTCTATTATTTTACTCTGGATAGCATTGACCTCCTCATTCGTTAATGTTCTTTCTGGAGATCTATAAACTATCCTAAATGTATAGCTAATCTTTCCTTCTCCAAACTTTTCTACATTTTCATAAGTATCTGTTAGTTTTACCTCTTCTACTATATTTTCTGCAAAATCTCTAACAATCTCATAATAATTATTTAAGCTTACTCCTTTATCTATAATAAATGAAATATCCCTATAAGTCATTGGAAACTTACTCACATCTTTATACTGACTATTAATATCTTTAAACTGACTGGTAATTCTCTGATCATTAGACCAAAAAATTCTTATGTCATTTATTCCATTTTTTATCATTGCCAATCTTTCCAAGCCAAAACCAAACGCCCAACCGTTATAAATTTCTGAGTCTATATTAAGATTTTTTAAAACTTGTGTATGGACTATCCCCGCTCCTACAATTTCCAACCACTGATCTGCTCTTTTTATCTCTATCTGGGTGCTTGGATGCGTAAAAGGAAAAGAATCATCTAATAATTTATATTCTATTTCATCACCAAAGATATTTTTTGTAATATCAACCAAAACTTTTTGTAAATCTTCTAATCCAATAACCTTTTTTTCTTTCTTGCAAATATATAGGCCATCTACCTGATGGAAAACTGGAAAATGACTCCTATCAATTTCATCTTTTCTATAAACTTTTCCATAACTCAAAAGTCCTATTTCGCCAGTATTTTTTAACTCATCTATACCTCTTTGTCCTTGAAGATAGATAGGCCACATTACTGTCGTCTGAGTTCTTAAAACATTTTCTTTATCCACATAATAAGTATCTGTTTCTCTTCTACTTGGATGATCCGCTGGAGCATTTAAAACATCAAAATTATTTTTAACACTCACAACTTCAGGAAATTCTATCACATCAAACTTTGCGAAGCTTTCTATTCCTAAAAATCTATCCACTATAAACTTAATTGGAGAGTTCTCTTTCCTAGACAAATCGGGCAAAGCTAATAGTTTTTGCATTCTTGTCGCGCTAATATCCGTCCTTTCTTTTAATTCAGTTAACAACTTATCACTCAAAACTTCCTGAGTAACGATATATTCTCTTTTATCCATATTTAAATCTTATTTTTTATTTATCCTTCCGTAGCTTTAGCAAAGGAAAGAGTTTATTCCATTCTAATAAAAATTCAAATAAAAAACAAATAAAAAAAGGAGGGACATTTTGGTCCCTCCGTATTTCGCTCCCGCTTGCTTCTAAACAAGCGGGAGCGAAAATGTGTACTTTCTCCCCCTCCGTCATTCTGAGCTTCGCGAAGAATCTCTAGATCCTTCGTTTTACTCAGAATGAGACACTACTCTACTTCTTCACCCCCTTTCCCCTCTTCCCGACGAAAATCTCTTCGTCGGGATCGCGGTCAAGTGCCTCCAGCACTCGACCATTTCCACCTCGGCGCGAAACGCGCCGAGAGTGAGAAGTTTCATGGACGGCCACCATGGCCGTCCTTTCCATCATCCCCTCGGCCCGAGGGGGCCGAGGAGAG
>JAVHOK010000008.1:0-270 GCA_036170035.1 Minisyncoccota bacterium | reverse complement strand
CATCAGTCCCTTGAGCAGGTCCACCATCGCCCGCCGTCGGGCATTGAATTCACCTTCGGAGGGGATTTCAACGATCCCCTCCATCCCCACTCGCCGAGCAAGCGGGGCAATTTCCCCTTCCAAATTGTCGAGGCAGAATTTCTGCCCCAACAACTCAGCTTCCCTCGCCTTGGCGACCGCCAAGGCAACAAATACCGAGGACGGCTTCTTGGATGCCAGCGCGATGCTGGCCTCCAGGAGGAGGCACTTGGCCTCCTTGAACTTGGCTTC
>JAVHOK010000007.1:0-21103 GCA_036170035.1 Minisyncoccota bacterium | reverse complement strand
TAAGGACAACTACTACAGCTACCATAAGAACAGCTAGGATACCTATGACAATCAGGAGTTCTATGAGAGTGAAAGAAGAGTTGTTGGTTTTGTTTTTGATAAAAAACATAATTATAGAGAGATTATATCATTCGACTTTGCTCATGACAAGACATAAAGAAATAATAAGGAGAGAGTGGAAAGTGAAAAAGATGTAGAGGGTATAATGTATGCTGTATGAAGAGAATTAAAATTATGAATTATTATTTATAATAAACTCTATTACTAACTCTAAGATCTATGTATTCAAAGGTAGACAATTTATCTTTGATTTTTTCTAAAGCCGATAAAGCAAAACTTGGATCTTCTTTTAAACTAAAATAAATAATCGGCTTCTCTAGACTACTAGTTTGAACTTCTGCTAGATTGGAATTTTTAATAAATAAACTCCTTCTATTAATATTTGATTTTTCTAAAAATTCAAAAATAGCTTGAATATTTTTTATATACCTTTGTTCCATAACATTTTTGCCTAAAAAAATATATTTATTTTCTTCATCGGTAATTTTTTTAATTAATTCTCCTTCTGACCACGGGCCTTTTTCAAAAGCTATACCATCAGAATCAAACCAAAAACACTCGCCGACTTCTTTTTTCACACACCAAAGACCAAATCTATCTCTTTCTTTGATGGTTATGTTGATTTTGGGTGGAAAAATATCCACAGAAAAATCTGCATTTTTAATTGATGCAATCTGAGCGATTAATTTATTTTTGATATCATTTTTTTCTAGTGCAAAAATAACTGAATTTTCTTCTGGGAGAATAATTTTATAAAACCAATTTGAACGAGAGAGAGATTCTTTGGTTTTATTAATTATTTCTTCTGTGGAGATAGAATGATTTCCTTGAATATTGTAATTTTTAATATGAAATAAACCTCCTCTTAAAACAAAAATAAAAACAATAAGCAAAACAAAAATTAGTCCAACAAAAAAGAAAAACATTATTTTTCTTTTTTGTTTATGACGATAGTCTCCTTGGATTCTTTGACTGTAATCTACCATTAGTTAATTATATCAAAACCAAGGTATTTTTGCAGGTTTTTAGGAACAGAAATAGATCCGTCGGCGTTCTGATTATTTTCCAAAATAGCAATGATAGTTCTTCCTATGGCAATAGCTGTGGCATTGAGAGCGTGAGCATATTCAGTTTTATTATCTCCTCTTTTTATCTTTGTGTTTATGCCACGAGTTTGATAATCAGATGTATTTGAACAGGAGGCCACCTCTCTATATTTATTTTGACTTGGCATCCAAGCTTCTATATCAAACTGTCTAGCATCTGTTGGGCCCATGTCGCCTGTACAAATCTCAACAACTTGATATGGTAGATCTAGGCCTTTATAAATTTGTTCTTGCATGGAAACCATAAATTTATGTTCCTCTTCTGATTTTAATGGGTCAGAAAAAACATACATCTCAACTTTATCAAATTGATGAACTCTTAAAATTCCCTTAACATCTTTTCCATAACTTCCAGCTTCTTTTCTAAAACAAGATGAAAAACCAACATATCGTTTTGGAAAATCTTTTTCATTAATAACTTCATTCATTTGTAACGGCCCAAGGGTGTGCTCGCCACTACCAACAAGATATAAATCCTCTGCTCCTATATAATATCGCTCATCTCTTTGGCTTGGGGATAATCTACCCATTTTTTCATAAACATCTGGTTTAATCATTACAGGAACAATAACTGGCTCAAAACCATTTTCCGTAAGTATGTCTATTGCATATCTAATAAGAGCAAACTCAAGTAGGGCGCCCTTGCCCTTTAGATAATAAAATCTACTTCCAGAGGCCTCAGAAGCTTTTTTTGTATCAATTATTCCAAGTTTTTCTCCTAAGTCCATATGGTCTTGAACTTCAAAATCAAATTTTGGTATTTGTCCAACGGTTTTTATAACATTATTCTCTGATTCATTCTTACCTTTTTTTACGTCATCAAATGGAATATTTGGTATTTCTAAAAGGATAGAATATCTTGATTTTTCTATTTCTGGGAGTAAATCTTCTTTTTCTTTAATTTTATTTTTTATTCCCTTGGCTTCGTCAATCTTTTTTTCTGACGCAAGTTTTTTTTGTTCAACGGTAAGTGATTGAATCTCACTAACTAATTCCCTCCATTTTTTATCAAGATTAATAAAATCATCTATAATTTGAATAGATTTATTTCTAGCGACCATCGCTTCTTTGACCTTTTCTGGATTTTTTCTAATAATTTCTATGTCTAGCATATTTTAATAAGTATAAAGTAATAAGTAGAATGTAAAAAGTAGAAACACAATAGAGCTGTATAAAGTATGCTGTATTGGGAAATAAAAATCAAAAAAATCTAATCCTTTTTCTTCATTGGTGGGAAGAATACTGTTTCTCTGATGGATTTATCAGCTAAAATAGCAAAAAGTCTTTCTGACAATCCAAATCCAGCCGTTGGTGGCATGCCGTACTCAAGAGCTTCAATAAAATCCTCATCAAGCATTTGAGCCTCCTTGTCGCCTTTTTCTCTAAGTTTCATTTGGTTTTCAAATCTTTGTCTTTGGTCTACCGGATCATTAGCTTCAGAAAACCCTTTTCCGAGTTCTGTTCCGCAAGCAACCACCTGAAACCTTTCTACGATTTCTGGTTTTTTAAAATTCCTTTTAGCTAACGGCTCTATGTCTACAGGTGGATTTATTAAAAAACATGGTTGGATTAGAGTTGGTCTTATCTTTTTAAAAATAAGATCAATTAAACGCCCCTTCTCAAAACTATCATCAATATCAAGTTTAAGCTCTTTAGCTCTTTTATAAAGTTGTTCTTTGGTGGCCGTAATTGGGTTTAAATTGTTATTATTTTTGGAAAATATCTTGCAATAATCAATGGTTTTCCATTTTCCTCCCCAATTTATTTTTTTTCCTTTGTTGTTTATAACTAAAGTACCAAATGTTTTTTTAATAACAAATTGATACATTTTTTGTACAAACTTCATTAGTTCATTATAATCTGCATAAGCCCAATAAAATTCTAATTGAGTATAATCTTGTAAATGTTCCGCGTCTATCCCTTCGTTTCTAAATATCCTTCCAATCTCATATATTTTTTCAAATCCTCCAACCATTAATTTTTTAAGAGCTATTTCTAAAGAAATGCGCAAATAGAAATCTTCATTTAAAGCATTGTGATGAGTAGTAAATGGTTCAGCTTCGGCGCCTCCAGGAGTATTTTCCAAAACAGCAGTTTCTACCTCCATAAAATTATTTTGATTCAAATACTCTCTAATAGAAGCCCAAAATTTAGATTTTTTTATAAATAAATCTCTTGTTTCTTTATTTAAAATTAAATCTAAATATCTTTTTCTTAGTTTGGTTTCAGTATCTTCTATTCCAAAATATTCGGTTGGAATAGGTCTTAATGCTTTGGTAAGAAATTGAACATTCTTTACTTCTATGCTTTTTTCACCTCTTTGTGTTTTTAAAACTTTTCCATAAATCCAAACAAAATCACCCGATTCTAAAGTAGATTTAAAAATTGAAAAATCTTTTATAATATTTCTATGAAAAATTACTTGAATTTTTCCGGATAAATCTTCTAAATCAACAAATAAAATTTTTCCTTGATCTCTAATGCTTTTAACGCGACCAGAAATACCAATAGATTTTTTTGATTTTAATAACTTCAAAAAATTATCTAAAACAAAAGAAACTCCTAAGGATTTTTTTGATCTGGCCGGATAAGGATCTATTCCGTTTTCTTTTAGTATGGCAATCTTCTTTTTTCGATCGTCAATTATTTTATCAAGCATATATGATCTAATTATACATTTTTAAAACAAAATCATCTATTTTATTCTATAGTAATAATTTCAAACTCAACAATGTCTCCTTTTGGAGTTTTGACAATAATCTTATCTTTTACTTTTTTCCCCAAAATTGCCTTTCCAATTGCAGAAGAGTTAGAAATTTTATTAGAAAACGGATCAGCGTCTTGAGATCCGACAATGGTATATTTAATCGTTCCTTTTTTATTTTTTAGGGCGACTATAGATCCGATACTAACAATGTCTTTATTTCTTGATTTCGTAATGATTTTGGCATCTTTAATTAAAGCCTCTAGATTTAAAATATCAATTTCTAGTTTTTCTTGGTCTTCTTTAGCTTGAGCATACTCAAAATTTTCTGACAAATCACCATGCTCTTTGGCTTTTTTGAGGCGTTCTGCGATGTCAAATCTTTTATCAGTTTTGAGATTTTGCAGTTGAGCTTTTAATTCTTCCAATTTTTCTTTTGTAACAAATTGTTCTTTCATATGTTTATTATTAAATAATTATCCCCACCATTTTTAATTTAAAGGAGGGGGTAAGCTTGTCATTTAAAACAAGTACATAATACACATAATATATCAACTAAGCAAGGACAAATATAGTGAGTTATAAAGAGTGTTGTGTGTCGCATACAAACAGAAATTCAACAACCAAGAGTATTTTTTAAAGAGAGAAGTTAATTTCTCATTAGTTTTCTTAATTGACAAAATTCACATTTTTTATCGTCACATCCTTTATTCCAAAAAGATAAATTTAAAATTTGATCAGAGACATTTTTAATCATTTCTTCTAATTCTTTAATTTCTTTGTTTTCTATTTCAAAATGTTCCTTTTTATATATTCCTCTTTCGTTTGATTCTATAAAATCAATATCCCCTCCTGTCATTTTATATTTTCCCTCATCAAACATATTTAAAAGTAAATTATAAAAAACTAGTTGTCTTTTCATATCACCGTTAGAATTAGCCGTTGTGCCTTCTATCTCCCCTCTTGATTTTGGTTTACCAGTTTTATAATCAATAACATTTACATGAGTTAAGTCCTGAGAAAGCTCTATTTTATCTATTTTGCCAGTTAGTTTTATGTCTGGAGTTAATAATATTCCGGAGATATTAAGTTCCGTAATGGTGTTAGTTGGCCAAAGATCTTTATAATAATCAAAATAATTTGATAAAGATTTTTCTCCTCTTTCTCTTAACTCATCTAAGTCTTTATTAAGAATAAACTCTTTATTTAAATAGAAGTCATATCTTTCTATTAAATAATTCTTATCAGTTTTTTCTTTTTTAAATTTATCAAAAAAATCTTTAAGAGCACCATGAACAGCTGTTCCATACATTTGATGTTTAGATTTTGCTTTTGGAATTCTAATTAAATTTGTATAAAAATATTTCCAAGGACACTCAATAAAATTATTAAGAGCCGTAACAGAAAGACCATTTTTTAGAAATGATTCCTTGATAAATTCCTGATTTTTGATATCAATATTATTTTCTATAGATGGTAAAAATAGAATACCTTTTTGTTGGCTAAAGGAATCTTCGTATTGATTTGAGTCTTTTTCTACTAATAAATTTTTATCTATTTCTTGAATAAATTGACTAGCAATTTGTTCTTTGCCATTATAACCAAATTTAGAATAGGTTAAGATAACTTCTTTTTTGGCTCTAGTTAAGGCCACATAAAACAATCTTCTTTCGTCATCTATAGAATTTTGATTTTCTATCTGTCTTTGGGAAAGCATAAAAACTCTTTCAGGTAAAGTTAAAAGGGATGATTTTCTTTTGTTTCCCCAGTGCCCATCATAAATATTTGTTATATAAACATAATCAAACTCTTGTCCTTTGGACTTATGAGCGGTCATCAAACGAACATGTTTATTGTCTGATTTTACTGATTCTTTTTTAACTAATAAATTATGAACTCTAAGTGTGTCTAAGTAATTTAGAAAATCATTAAGGGAATAATTTTTATTTTTTTGAACTAGTCCTCTGATTTGATCAAAAAATGAATTAAGTTTAGTCATTTTTTCGGATATATCGTTATCAGACAAAAAATAAGAAAGTGCTCCAGATTCTCTGATAATTATTTCAAATAATTCCATTATGCCTTTATTTTTCTCTACGGTAACCCAAGATGATAGTAATCTGGAAAATTTTTGGATTTTTTCTTTGTCCTCCAAATTAAGACTATCCATAATCTTATTATTTTTTATTGCATCATAAATGGAAATTTTATTATGATTAGTAAAAGAGATAATTTTATAGATATCCAAGGGATCTATTTCGAGAAAATCTATATGGATTGCTTCCATAAAAACATCTTGAGATCCGAAATTAACCACAGCTCTTAAAAGTAGAATTATTTTTCTTATATCAAAATCATCTAAAATATTTTGATCTGATTCAATTACAAAAGAAACGCCAAATTTTTCTAAAAACAAAGCGGTGTCAAAAGCATCTTTGTTGTCACGATATAAAATTGCAATAGATGATGGGGTTGTGCCTTTTTCTATTTTATTTTTAATTTCTGTGGCTAGAAAATAATTTTCCACTTCTGGCTTAGTAAAAGAAAACAAATTAACATGTTTTAATGGATAATCAGTATTGGCTTTTAGTTTTCTTTTACTTTCTATGAGACTATGGGCGGCATCTAAAATCAATTGAGTGGATCTATAATTTTCTTCAAGAATAATCATCTTGGCCATAGGATATTTTTCTTTAAAATAAAGGAAGTTCTCTAAGGATGCCCCTTGAAATCTGAAGATGGCCTGTTTCTCATCTCCAACGACAAAAATATTTGGATTAGGATAAAAATTACACAAGAGTTCAAGAAGTTTATTTTGAGAATTATTAGTGTCTTGATGTTCGTCAACTAAAATATAAAGATATTTTTCTTGTAAAGAAAGTAAAAGATTTTCATTTTCTTTTAAAACTTTAACAACCTCCATAATCATATCGCTAAAGTCGTAAAACTTATTTTTTTCTAATCTTTCTTCGTATTTTTTAAAAACAATAGAAACCTCTTTATTTTTTTCTATTTCTTCAAATTTTTCTTTATGCTTTCCTCTCATTTTTCCTTTATGCGCACCTTTTTCATAATATAAGTCAGGGATTTCTTTTAGATCTATCTCATCTTTTTCTAAAATAGCGCTAAATAATTGAGGGTCAACGCCTTCCTTCTTTAAAGAATTAATTGCTTTCAAAACTGGTCGAACATAATAAAAAACATCTCCAAAAGGTTTAATGTTTTGAAATTTTGATTCGGAGATAATTTCTTCAATGATTTTTATTTGATCAATTTCGGTAATATTTTCTGACCCAATAATTTTTGGGAAAGAACTTGGATTGTCCTTAATAACTTCATTACAAAAACCATGGAAAGTGTTGATATTAACATTATAAGCCGAACTACCAATAATCTGAGATAATCTCTTTCTCATAGAAAAAACAGCTGATTCTGTAAAAGTTAGAGCGACGATCCCGTTGGCGGGAGTATCTGTTTTTTGAAGAATATTAGCAATTCTAAGGGTTAAAATTTGCGTTTTGCCAGTTCCTGGGCCAGCAACAACCATAACCGGACCATCTATTGAATCTACGGCTTCTTTTTGGGCATTATTGAGTCTGCTATATTCTTGATTAAAGATTTCTTTATCCATAATGAGATTAAATATAGTATAAATTGAGAAAGAAGTAAAAAGTAGAAGAAAGTAAAAAGTATTAAGTATAAGGTAATAATTAAAATGTAAAAAAGAAGCGATATACAGGAAAGTAATACAATACAAGATAAACAGTTAGGGCAAGTAATTGTATGATAATCTAGATAATTAATTATTTTTTCCGCGATTAAGAGCAGACTCCACAATGTGAGAAATTAAATTTCTGTAAGTAAAACCGGATGATTCAGCGGCCATAGTTAAAATATCTTCTTTGGCCAAATATGGATTTAAATTTGCCTCCATAACATAAATTTTTCCTTGATCATTCATTCTCATATCTATTCTGCAATAATCTCTAACCCCCAAAGATTTAAATACCTTTAAAGCAATGTCATAAATTTCATTTCTTTTTTGTTGAGAAATATCTATATCTCCGTTTAATTTAAATCCAATTAATTTAAATTCATCTGATTCTTCATTTATCTTAGCGGTATAAGTATAGATTTTTTTCTTTTCTTTTGGCCAAGCACTAAAATCTAATTCCACTATTTCTAAAGGTCTAACTTCTTTGTTGCCCAACATAGCTACAAAAAATTCTCTACCATCAATATACTCCTCAACCAAAACATCGTCTCTTAAATTTTGACGAATTTGATTAATTTTATTAAAAAGTTCTTCTTTGTTGAAAACCACCGAATCATTTTCTATTCCAATAGAGGCATCTTCGTGAACAGGTTTTACAAACCTAGGATAGATAATATCGTCGGGCACGATGACTTTGTCTTCTATTAAAAAAATCATAAAATTAGCATAGGGGATTTTATGATAATCAAATAATTTTTTAGTTATAATTTTGTCATTACTTAAAAATAAACTACCCGAGCTTGAACCGGTAAATGGTATATTTAACATTTCTATCAGAGCTGTAACGTTTGAATCAAAGCGATCGTTTCTTCTAAATGTTTCACAAAGATTAAAAATTAAATCTGGCTTTTCTTGTTTAATAGTATTGATAATTTTTTCAATACTATGATTGATTGGCAAAAGAGCTACTTCATAATTTAAATCTAGAAGAACTTCTTTAATGTGATCAACAACTTCGTCATGAACTGGTCTTGATTTTGGATATTCTTGATAAAAAAGAATTAATATTTTTTGCTTAGATCCAGGAAAATTTATGCGGTTTTTATACCAGTCATCAACTGTGTTGCCTATCTCTTCAATAGGAGCATCAAGTTTGCCATCAATGACAACTGGGGGAAGATTTTTGTATTGATTGATTAATTCTTGTGTATATAAAAGTTTTTCAAAAGCCTTTGATTTTCTGTAAATTCTTTTCCAATGAAGTCCCGGCGTTAACAAAACAGCAAATGTTTCGGCAAAATCTTCATCAGGATGTTTTTGAGCATACCAACCCTCTAAATATCTAACGAACTTTCCACTGCCAACAACTGGAGCAAAATTTTCGCTATAAGATTTTTCATGAAAACCGAAGATTTCTTTCCATTTAGGAAGCTTATAAAGTTCATAAGCATAAATAAAAGCTAGGCCCGCCTCATGTCTTAATATTTGAGAAACTTCTTCGTCTGTTTCAATAATTCCTATTTTTTCTGCTTCTATTTCTCTTAAAATTGAAGAGGCGACATAAAAGGGAATGCCTATAATAGGAACTCCATCGGGACAACCCCAATCATCGGTTAAATAAGCCTTTGGTTTAAATTTTATTCCAAGGCGTGATAATTCTTTATATAGTTTATTTAAAAAAGGAAAAAAATCAGAACTTTCAAGATTGAGTCTAAGTTGATTTATTGATGTGGATAAAATTATTATTTTTTCTTCGTTTAGATTGTCAGACATTTTTCTGGAAACATACTATCAAAAAATATTTTGATGATTATTTTTACAATATTTTTATTATAATATAACTGATAAAATTATAACATCTATTGACTAACATATATTCGTTCTAAGAATTCCTTTGTTTTATTACCAGAGATAATCTTAAAAAGAATTACATAGTCACCCTTTTCTGTCCATAAATGAGAAAACTTTTCTATTGATTCTTTTGAAAGATTTGTAAATTTTTGATTTTTACCGTCTCCCCAATCTATATAACAATCAAAATTGCCATTAAGATCATCAATCATTGTGGGTTTAAGAATAAAATTAACTAACTGATTATTTTTAACAAGATAACTAAAATTAGAATGGACAATAGGAGACATACCAACAATAACACTTTCATCATTTTGAATAAAAGAATCTGATCTAGCACTTATGCCAATTTTATTTTCAATAACCTGTTCAGATTTTGATAATAAAAGCCTTCCTGTTTCTTGTGTCTTTTCAAGAATATTTTTTGAGAGTTTCTTTGTTTGGTCAACAACAAAATCTTTGCTTGTGCTAAAAACATCCCCCACCTTTGAAGAAAACAACCCAACAATCTCGTTTGACGCAGGCTTGTTTTGAGATAAATCGGTATTGTTGTTTATGGCTTTATTAATTTTACTAACAACGCCATCTCCTAAAATTTTAACTGCAAAACTATTATTCTTTGTTATTAAATAATAGCCCCCCACACCAAGACAAAGAATAATTACAATAGATATTATTAATTTTGAAAATCTACCCATCTTTTTATTTTATCATCAAATTAAATAAAAACACAGATATTCGTCCCTTCTCTTGATTAGTATAAATAAATATGGTATTATATTGATATGAAAACAAGAAAAATATTAATCGCGATTATTGTAATAATTCTGTTTTTCTTATTAGTATCTTTATTAGGAAAGATGAATTTTTATACCAGATATAAACAAACGGCTTATCCTGTTTTTCAAAACTACGTTGACACATGCTCACAAAACTACTTTAACGGACAAGGATCCGTAGAATCAAACGGATGTCAAAAAAATTATGGATATGGTTATCCCTATGCAAATCAACAAAGAATATATTACTATGGTCCAACAAATTATAGTTTTAGATAAGACAATTTTATTGCGCTAATTATGAAAAAAATACCAAACTTATTCTTTTGGTATTTTTTTGTTTTCGGAAACTTTTGAAAAGATAAACCCTAATAAAATAAAAGTCAGTATTATTACTCTAAGAAAAACACTTTTGAGTGCTTTAATAATATCAATAGAAGCAGAAAAACCATCGTATAAAATATAAATTATAAAAAGAATATAAACAATAATACAAGTCCAACCCAAAAAAGAATTAGGAGTTAATTGATACCATTTATTTCCTTTTGAAAACCAGTTTTTCTTCATTTAATAAATAATAAAAAAATTACCAAAAATCTATTTCCACTATTTCAGATGAACTGCCACTTCTTAATGGTGGACCCCATGTTCCGATTCCACTAGATGTATAAATATAAAAACTACCTATTTTATGAAGACCATAATCAAAACCATTATAAATTAAATTGGTTATATAATTAAAAGGAAATATTTGACCCCTGTGTGTGTGTCCAGAAAGCATTAAATTAACACCCGTGTTAGCAGCATCATAAATTCCCAAAGGAACATGGTTCAAAAGAATTGTAGGAATTCCTTCTTTGTAATTTTTTGATTCAAGAATTGATTTTTGAATTTCTTTTGCAAAGTTACCTTCTTTGTAAGATAGACCGACTATTTGAAGACCATTAATTAAAACCGACTCATCGTTTAGGATTTTAATTTTTGTTTTTTTAAAAATATTAAAGGCCTTTTCTGTTCCTAAATATTGTTCATGATTCCCCGTAATAAAATAAATACCCTTTGGTGCATTTAATTTATTTAAAGAGTTAATATAAATACTTAAATCACCATCTGAGCCATCAAATAAATCGCCAGTAATAAAAATAATTTCTGGCTTAATTTGGTTTACTTTAGTGATAACATCTTCTAAAAAATTAACCCTGCGTATTTGCCCAAGATGAATGTCACTAATTTGAACAGCTTTCTCCCCTTTCCAAGAGCTTGAAAGATTTGGAATAGAAATAGATATTTTTTTTATTTTTATTTGATACGAATTCCAAAAACTATAGGAAGTAATAACAAAAGCCAGAAATAACAAAATAATTCCAAAATTATATGAATTTAATGAGTATCCCAAAAATTTTATTAACCCGAAAACAATCCATCCAAAAAGACTAATCAGAAAAAGATATCCTAAAAATCCAAAAATAAGAGCGGAGGCAAAATATAATAATCTTGTTACAAAATTTTCATAAAAATTGCCCAGAATAGAAAGAATAAAAAAAGATAAAGAAGTGATACCTAAAAACCAAGCAAAAAAAGACAAAATTTTAGTATTGGTTATATTAAATAATTTTGAAAAAGAAAAAAAGACAGTTAAATCAATTAATAAGCTAATTAAAATAAAAACTGTAAAAAATAATAAATATTTTAATAAAAATTCCATAAGCATAGTATATTTTTTTATTTTGTATAAAAACTACTGAAAATTGTATTTTTCAATATTTTCATCAAAAAATTTAATTTCTACTCCAGCATCAGCAAACATTTTTTCACTTTCTTCTCCAGCGTGATATTTTTTATCACAAATAACCTTTTGAATATCACAATTAATAATCATTTTGGCACAAGTTGAACATGGGGTCATTTTACAATATAGAGTAGCACCATTGATAGCTATCCCTCTTTTAGCGGCTTGGCAAATGGCATTTTGTTCGGCGTGAGTTGTTCTAACACAGTGATTGGTTTCCGAACCATCTTCGTGAATAGTTTTTTTCATTTGATGTCCAATCTCATCACAATGAGAAAGCCCTTTAGGCGAACCAACATAACCTGTGACCAATATCTCTTTATTTTTAGTAATAACACATCCAGATCTCCCTCGATCACAAGTCGCTCTTGTGCCGACGGTTCTAGCTATTTCCATAAAATATTCATCCCAACTTGGTCGTGTATATTTTTCTTTTTGTTCTTCCATATTTTTATAAATTATTCATACATTGATTGCTTGACCAACTTCAGCGTTTTTATGGCGTTGTTTTTAGCTTGTTTTTTGCCTTCTTCTAAAATATTTTGGATATATTGTTTGTCTTTAATAATCTCAGCGCGTTTCTTTTGAAAATCAGATAAAAATGAATTGATAATGTCAGTCAAGAGATTCTTAAAACTTCCCATAACCTGTTCCCCTTTTTTATGTTTTTTGATAATTTCATCAATTTTATTTTTTTGTTCTTCTGTTTTTGCTAAATTTTTAGCCACTAAAATATGACTTTCTAATTGCTGACTCATTTTCCCTTCACTGGCCGTTTGAGCTGATTTTATTTTTTTAATAACAGTTTTTTCGTCATCAGTTAAGAAAATAGCACCATCTGGATTAGATTTACTCATTTTACCATCTCCTTTAAGAGATAACACTCTTAAAGATTTAATTATCATTGGTTTTGGCTCTGGGAAAACATTGCCATATTTTTTATTAAATCTCCTAGCTAGTTCTCTAATAACTTCTAAATGAGCTAATTGATCTTCTCCGACTGGAACAGTTTTTGCTCTTTGAATTAAAATATCAGACGCCATCATAACCGGATATAAAAGCAATAAAGCATTGGCAGTTTCTGGTCTGGCATTATTTTTTAATTTATCTTTTAAGGTTGGGACTCTTAGTAGTTCTGAGACGGAAATAAGTCTACTTAAATAAATAGTCAATAAAGATATTTCTTCATCAATTTCTGATTGGATAAAAATCTTTGTTTTGGTTGGGTCAACTCCTAAAGCAATATAATCAATTACAACATCAAGAATATATTTTTTTACAACCTCTGGTTCAGAATCAGTTAAGGCGTGCATATCAGCCACAAAAACCATAGGAGACAAACCTTTTTCTTGAAGCTCTAAAATTGGGGCGATGGCTCCAAGGTAATTACCAATGGTTAAATTTCCAGTTGGTCTTATGCCAGTAATAATTTCAACCTCTGAATCATTTGTGTTTTCTGTTTTTTTCATAAATATTTTAATGGTTATATTCTACCATTTTTTTTGATTTTTCCAAATACCTCAGATCAACTAAGATTTTTGTAAAAATCTTTCTTTTTGTTTAAAAAAATAATACAATAAGAACTGCTAAAAATATGTATAAACCAAACGAGAATGAACTAGAGATACTAAAATATTGGGACGAACATCAATGTTTTCAAAAGTCCATATCAGAAAGACCAGAAAATAAACCATATTATTTTTATGATGGACCTCCTTTTGCGACTGGGCTTCCTCATTATGGTCACATTGTTGCTTCTTTGATGAAAGATGTTGTGCCGCGTTATTTTACAATGAGGGGTTTTAGAGTAGAAAGAAAATGGGGCTGGGATTGTCATGGGCTTCCTGTTGAAAATATTATAGAAAAAGAACTTAACTTAAAAACGAAACAAGACATAGAAAACTATGGAATTGCTAATTTTAATAATGCTTGCCAGGCAACAGTTTTGAAATATACAGAAGAATGGAAAAAAACAATTAAAAGAATGGGGCGATGGGTGGATATGGAAAACAACTATAAAACAATGGATATTGACTTTATGGAAAGTGTTTGGTGGGTTTTTGGCGAGCTCTGGAAGAAAAATTTGATTTATAAAGGACATAAAGCAATGCATATTTGTCCTCGTTGTGCTACTCCTCTATCTAATTTTGAGGTAACAGATGGATACAAAGATATTGAAGATATTTCCGTAACAATTAAATTTAAATTAAAAGATAATCAAAAAGATTTTCCAGAAAATACTTTTATTTTGGCTTGGACGACAACGCCATGGACCTTACCCGGAAATGTCTTATTGGCGATTGGTAAAGATATTAAATATGTCTTAGTTAAAAAAAATAATTCTGATGAAAGTTTCATTTTGGCTCAAAATAGATTAAGAGATGTTTTTAAAGATTATCAAGAAGAAAATTTCTCTATAAAAGAATTAAAAATAGAAGATGTTTTGGGATTAGAATATCAACCTATTTTTGATTATTACGCAGAGACTAATAATGCTTTTAGAATAGTGGCGGCAGATTTTGTGACAACTACAGATGGAACGGGAGTTGTCCATATTGCTCCGGCTTTTGGAGAAGACGACTACAATGTTGGTAAAAAAGAAAATATCCCGTTAGTCCAACATGTTGGGATGGATGGAAGATTTAAACCAGAAGTGACTGACTTTGCCGGTATGAATGTTAAACCGAAAGGAAATTCAAGAGAGACAGACGAAAAGATTATTAACTATCTGAAAGACAAAAATCTAGTTTTTTCAGAAGAAAAATTTACTCATAGTTATCCACATTGTTGGAGATGTGAGACACCTCTATTAAATTATGCAACATCTAGTTGGTTTGTTAAAGTTTCAGAAATAAAAGATTTACTCATTTCTAATAATAAAAAAATAAATTGGGTGCCTGAGCATATTAAAGAAGGACGATTTGGACTTTGGTTAGAGAATGCTAGAGATTGGGCCATTTCTAGAAATAGATATTGGGGAACTCCCCTACCTGTTTGGGAGAGCGAAGATGGAGAAACAATTTGCGTTGGAAGTGTAAATGATTTAGAAAAATTATCAGGAATAAAAGTTGAAAATCTTCATAAGCACATCATTGATGAAATCATTATTAAAAAAGATGGGAAAGAATTTAAAAGAATTCCAGAAGTTTTAGACTGTTGGTTTGAGTCAGGATCAATGCCTTATGGACAGATGCATTATCCATTTGAAAATAAAGATAAATTTGAACAAGGCTTCCCAGCTGAATTTATTGCCGAAGGACAAGATCAAACCCGTGGTTGGTTTTACACACTTCATATTTTGGCAACGGCTCTAACAATGGGAGAAAATCCAAGCATTAAAAAAACAGAAACGGTACCAGCTTTTAAAAATGTCATCGTAAATGGAATTGTTTTGGCAGAAGATGGAAAAAAAATGAGCAAGCGTCTAAAAAATTATCCCGAACCAGAAATTGTTTTGGAAAAATATGGCGCTGATGCAATGAGATATTATCTTATTACTTCACCGGTAATGGAGTCAGAAAATCTTAATTTCTCTGAAAATGGGGTGAAAGAAATTTACAATAGAGTTATTAACACCCTTTGGAATGTGGTGGAATTTTATAAAATGTTTTCTTCTAAAAATACTAAATTCAACAACGACAAAAAAAGTCAAAATGTTTTAGATAAATGGATAATAGCTAAATTGAATATATTAGTTTCAACAGCAACTATAAAGATGGAAGAATATAAATTAATAGATGCGACTCGTCCAATTGCAGATTTTATTACAGATTTATCCACTTGGTATATTAGAAGATCAAGAGATAGATTTAAGAGTGAAAATGAGATTATGCGCGATGAAGCTATTTTAACGCTACATTATGTTCTTTTGACTTTAAGTAAGGTTATTGCCCCATTTATGCCCTTTATATCAGAGAGTATATACCAACTATTAAAAGGAGAAAAAGAAAGTGTTCATTTAGAGGATTGGCCTAATTTATCATCAGAAGAGACAGAAAATAATATAATTTCTGAAATGGAGACGGCTCGTAATATTGTTGAATTAGGATTATCGGCTAGAGCAAAAAAATCAATCAAAGTTAGACAACCACTGAAAGAATTGATAGTTAATCAAAACCTTTCCCCTGAAATTTTTTCCGTGATAGCTGATGAAATAAATGTTAAAAATATTATTTTTTCAAAAGAAATAAATGAAAAAGACAATGAGAAAAATGTTTTTAACCAAAATCAAGGAATAAAAGTTTCTCTAGATATAGAGATAGATGCAGATTTGAAAAAGGAAGGAATAGTTAGGGAGGTAATTAGAGGAATAAATCAATTAAGAAAAGAGAGTAGTCTAACTATTAAAGATATTATTAATGTAAAATTTAGTACTACTGATGAACTAATAAAAACATCAATAATTGAATTTATGGAAGAGATTAAGAAAAATACATTTACAAAAGAAATTAATTTTGAAAATAATATTAATTTTGAAAATAAATTAACCATAAATGAATCAGAGATAAAGATATTGATAAGTAAAGAGTAGTAAGTAAAAGATAATTAATGGAATAAAAAACTCACCTATTAAGTAGGTGAGTTTTTTATTCAAACTATCGTAATTATTATTCTGATGTTTTTCCATCAAAATGTTCTTCGTTAGCCTCAGCTTCTTCTTTGGTGACGCAGATTGTTCCATCTTCGTGATTAGCTGGAGAATAAATCGTATAAAGCTTCAAAGAATCGTTATTAGAAGTATTAATAACATTATGATTTGCTCCGGCAGGAATAATAATGGCTGATCCATCTTCAATATCATGTTCTACTTCATCAATAATGACTTTACCTGTCCCCTTTTCAATTCTAAAAAATTGATCAACATTATCATGAACTTCCATTCCGATATCTTCGTTTGGTTTTAATGACATTAAGACCAATTGAGAATGAGCACCTGTATAAAGCACCTTTCTAAAGTTATCATTTTCTAATGTTAAGTCTTCTATGTTATCAATGTATCCTTTCATATTTTTATATTTTATATTTTTTCGACAAGAGTATTATAGCACAAATAAGTAGAAAGTATTAAGTAATACGTAAAAAGTCAGAATTATTAAGAATAAAAAGAAAAAATGTTTATGAATCACCAGAATACCTTGATTAAATTAAATTAATATGACATACTTCATCGGCTTTTAAGAATAGAAATATGATAGAAAAAAACATCAGAAACATCGCGATCATCGCTCATGTTGACCACGGAAAGACAACATTAGTTGACGCCCTCCTAAGACAATCAGAGGATTTTAAAATAAAAATGGATGCTCCTCAGGAACTTATAATGGATTCAAATGAGCTAGAAAGAGAAAGAGGTATCACTATTTTTTCAAAAAACGCTTCTGTTATTTATAAAGACACAAAGATTAATATTGTAGACACTCCTGGACACGCCGATTTTGGTGGTGAGGTTGAGCGTATTATGAGAATGGTAGATGGAGTACTTCTTTTAGTTGATGCCAAAGAAGGTCCAATGCCTCAAACAAAATTTGTTTTACAAAAAGCCATTCAAGCTGGACATCCAGCAATTGTGGTTATTAATAAGATAGATAAACCAGATGCTCGTCCACAATGGGCACTACAAAGAACATATGATTTATTTATAGAACTTGGAGCAACCGATAAACAGATAGAATTTCCAGTTTTATTTGCTTCTTCTAAACAAGGAAAGGCTGGACCAAAAGAAAATCTTTTGGAAATGAAAAACATCGTGCCGGTTTTTGATGCCATTGTAAAATCAATACCGGCTCCACTTGTGGATCCAAATGCTCCCCTTCAAATGTTAACAATTAACTTAGCTTATGATAATTATAAGGGTAAAATAGCCATCTGTCGTCTTTATTCGGGGACTCTTAAAAAAGGACAAACTGTAGCCCATATAGATAGACACGGAAAAATTGAAAAAATACAAATTTCATCTTTGATGGTTTTTAAAGGATTAGGGAGGGCAGATGTTGATTTGGTTGAGGCTGGAGAGATTGTAGCTATCTCGGGAATACCAACCATATCAATAGGAGAAACAATTGCTGACAAAGACAATCCTATTGCCCTTCCAACAATCAAAATTGATGAACCAACAGTTAAAATGACTTTTGGAGTAAACACCTCTCCATTTATGGGAAAAGATGGCGAATATACAACATCTAGAAATTTAAGAGAGCGTCTTGAAAAAGAAATAGAAACGGATGTTGCTTTAATGGTTAGTCAATCAGGATCACAAGATAAGTGGACTGTGGCTGGCAGAGGTGAATTACATCTTTCAATATTAATAGAAAAAATGAGAAGAGAGGGATTTGAACTTGAAGCATCTCGTCCGCAGGTAATTTTCAAAGAAGTAGATGGAAAAAAATTAGAACCAATGGAATTAGTTTCTGTAGAAGTCCCAGAGCAATTTTCTGGCACCGTAATAGAAATGTTTGGTAAAAGACTCGGCGTAATTAAAGATATGAAAGTTGATAGAAATATTACTTATATTGATTTTGCAATCCCAACAAGAGGGCTTATTGGCATCAGAAATGAGTTTCTTACATCAACAAAGGGGCTTGGAATCATGAACAGTATTTTTACAGGATATGAAGCATATAAAGGAGAAAACAATCAAAATATTCATGGATCTTTAATCGCAACAGAGACAGGGACATCAAATTCTTATGGACTTTTAAATATACAAGATAGAGGTGAACTATTTATAGCGCCGGGAGTAGAAGTTTATGAAGGAATGGTTGTTGGACAAAGTGGAAAAAGTGATGATATTTTGGTAAATATTTGCAAAGCAAAAGAATTAACAAACTTTAGATCAAAAAATATGGGCGTTCAAGAGCATCTAGAAGCCCCAAAAACCATGGGATTAGAAAATGCTCTGGAATATGTTGGAGATGATGAACTTGTTGAAGTAACACCTAAAAATATCAGAATTAGAAAAATGTATTTAACAGAAAACGGAAGAAAAAGATCTAATAAAAATAATCCCTAGAGGATTATTTTTTATCTTTACAAAACACTTGTTAAATGTATAATTAATAAAGCAAAAATAAAAAGGAGGGGCCATGGCCATAAAAGATATTATTAATACATATATCCAAAACGACCCACAAAATATTATTCGGTTAGCAAATAAATTTGGAGTGTCTATCACAATTATTGAGAGCTGGGCATGGGGAACATCAATCCCTCCCACAAAAATGATTACAAATATTGTTGATTTTATCACCGAAGAACTTCTTAGTTCAAAAAAGAACATTAGACATCATTCACATCATAATCCCCTTTCTTCATAGGGGGTTTTGTTTATTTTGTATATCCATTAATCTTCTATATTCTCTCTGGGTTAAATATATAAAAAATATATCAAAAATTGTTACTCCTAAAAGAAACAAAGATCCTGTATGGTTAATTCTATATATTTGATAAACAGAGAAAATTGATGTAAATCCGATAGCTACCAAATAAGACCAATGTCTTTTTTTAAAAAGATTATAAGCTAAAAACATATTTAGAAAACCATGAAAAAGAACATAAAAAGCGACAAAATCTTTTGTGCTGGTAGATAGATGATGTAATTTATCAGAAACAAATAATATAAATACATCTCTCGGGTCCTCTAAAAGTTCTTTATGGGAAATGAATGATAAAAATTTTTCAAGATTAACACTAGAAACAAAGACTAAAATTAAACCACTAGTAATTTCCCAAATACTATTTATAACTTTTAAAAAAATACTTGCCTCAAATATTTCGTGCCAATATATCTTTTTCACTTTTTTGTAATAATCTTATTTTAGCCCATGCTCGTTAAAGAAATCAGAATAAGCCTTATCCATTGTAGAAATATGTTGAAACAACCATAACCCACCAAATTCTGCCATTTCTTCTTTTAATTAATCTCTTTTAAAAAATAGACTATAAACCCGCGGGTATATAAGAACCCATAGAGTTTATTAATGTTGGGATAAGAAATATAAGCCCAATAACAGGTAAAACAATCATAGCGACTGTGATAATCAGCGTCCAAAGAAAGTATTTTCTTGTTTTTTCAACTGATATTAAAATGGCATCGATTTTTTTGTCTTGCTCATCAAGTTTTCTAATTATATCTTGTTCCATATTAAATAAATTATAGCATATTTAATATGGAAAATACATATAAAATAACTTGATTTTTTTTATTGTTCTGCTAAAATTAATTTGTTATTTTTTAGAAAATTAATTTTCCGATGTAGCTCAATGGTAGAGCGGCGCCCTGTTAAGGCGATGGTTGTAGGTTCGAGTCCTACCATCGGAGCCATAAAAAGTCATCTTAATTATCAAGATGACTTTTTAGCTCCCGAACCCTGAACGAAATCCCTGCCTACCGGCAGGCAGGCGAACTTTTTTTAGCGAAAATCCAAACGCTGAATTTTAATCCGCCAACTGGCGGATTAAGCCTCGGGCGGGCAAAAAGGAAGGGGGTTGGAGAGTGGACATCCACCAGGAATTTTTGCCCGCCCTCGCTTTCCGCCGCCGCCGAATTTCGTGCCAGTAAAACTGGCGCGCCGCCTTAAATTATTTTTCTAACCAATTTCCAGCTTCATCAAAATTATCCGATCGCTTGAAGCCGCAAGCATTCCAAATTAGGTCAAACATCGGACGCAAAATATCTTTTGGTTCTGTGTCGTATGATTCTATAATCGTTTCGGGTAATTGTAAAATATCCCTGTCAATTTTGTAATAATTATTATGCACAAAGTTCATTCTATCAACACCCATTTCCCAATCTTTAACCCCAATCAGTGTTAAAAAAATAACAATCGGCATATTAACACCAAGCTGTTTTGCTAAATTCAAAAATTCCGCCAATGATTCTAGTAATGCTGATTCATAAATCAAATTCGGGATAATTTTTTTCTCTGTGTCTGCGCTTAATATCAAGCCCTCAACGGCTTCAATAATTCCATTCCGGTATAACTGAATGTATGAATGAGATTTATTGTTTCCATCGTCAGCATAAGACAAAACGCCTTCAAGATTGATTCGATGACTCCGACCGGAAGTGTATATAGGTTATAATTTCGCAGGTTCATTGAT
>JAVHOK010000006.1:0-1058 GCA_036170035.1 Minisyncoccota bacterium | reverse complement strand
GGAAAAAAAGTCCATTTTGAATGCTTTGAGAAATACGAACGCAATATTGATATAAAACTTGGCCAGTGCCTAAGGTTAAATGTCCAACTTCGCTATTTCCCGCTTCATTATACGGTAAACCTACTGATATTCCCGAAGCCTGTAAAGTGGTCATCGGATAATATTTTTTTATCGTATCCATATTCGGTGTGCCAGCTTGATAAATAGCATTGGAGAAATCTTCTTTACCAATTCCCCAGCCATCTAAAATTATCAAACAAATTTTTTTTGCTAAAGCCATATTAATATTTTATTACCCTTACCATTAAAATACAATATAAATGTCCAAAATTCAAAAATTTAAGATGTTATATTTCTCTTGACAAAGCCATTTTTTTATGCTTAAATAAAAGTAGTTAAAAGAAGTACGAAGTACCTTGAAAAATATCCTTCTAATCTAAAAGAAAGATTAGAAGGTTTATATATATATGATTTATATAGTTCGAAAAGCTTAGATACAAAAATCTATTATTATAAGGAGGTGAACGAAATGAAAGAATGTTCTTTAGGGCTTTTAAAACCAGATTGTATTCAGCGGGGCTTGACGGACACTATTTTAGAAATGGTTAGGAGAACGGGATTGAAAATTGTGGCAATTAAAACTTTAACATTAACAAAAGAAAATATTGAAATTTTTTACGCAAACTGTAGAAATGAAGATTTTTTTGATGGATTATCAGAGTTTATGCAATCTGGGCAGGTGATAGCGTATATTGTTCAAGGTGAAAATGATAGGGCCGTGCTCACTGAATTGGTAGGTTTCGGTGAGCCTTCTTGGTCTAAAGTAGGCACGGTTAGGAGTATGGGAAAAGATATTAGACACAATTTGGCACATTCAAGTAGAAATAAAGATGATTTTTTACGAGAAGTAAGTGTTATTTTTACCAAAGAGGAATTACGTGGGATCGGAGTGGTATGAAAAGGGGGAATTGTTAATATCCCCCTTTTATTTTTGGTTCTAAACAAATATTTCATTCCTATTTTCTTTTTTGATATATCTTTTTGCGGCAACAAATAAT
>JAVHOK010000005.1:0-4932 GCA_036170035.1 Minisyncoccota bacterium | reverse complement strand
AGATATTTTTATATTTATCAGAGAGAATACAATTTTTAAATTTATTTTCGTCAAGTCCAATTTTTTTAGCAGATTTAACAAAAAAATCTTCGGTTAAGTTTCCTGAGTTTTCTTGTTCTTTTTTAGCATCTAGTTCAGCTATTTCAGCTGAATAAATTTCATCGTGCATCTGCCAAAACTTGCCATCTTCTTGGGCACAAGTAACGGCCTTAGAAGAAAGCCACGACTCCCCTGATCCATTCTTTTGAGCATAACTATCTATAAAAGAAAGGGTTTTAAAACCCATATTGGCTTTACCGGTATCAATAAATTTTTGTCTAATGGTCGGTTCCATTATTTTAGAAAATTGAACACAAGCAACACATTGATAATCTCCAAATTCTAAAATAGTAGTTAGTGCCTTTGGGTCTCCCTCAATAGAAACTTTTTCCAAACTAAGCCCGTCGGTCTTTTTTGTTGTATCTACCGATTGAACGGGTAAATTATTTTTACCAATAATATAGATATATCCAAGAGCAACGATTATCAGAGCAATAATAATTGCGATCACATTAGGTATGTATTTTTTCATAGTGTTTTGATTATAAAATAAACAAAAAGATAAAACAAATATCAAAATTTGACGGTTTTTGGTTTTTTATTTATAAAAAAGATTTTAACAGAAGATGACTTTGGGAGTGGTTATTTATTAAAAAAACAGATAGACGCCAAATCCAGCCAAAGATATAATAATCATTGAAACAAACAACTTTATAGCAAATTTGCGATCTCCTTCAAGAAAAGCAAAGATAGATTTTCCGATCAAATTAGCGGCATTAACAGAAACAAGAGTTAAAAGAGCAACATTAAAGGGAATAACCTTACCAGCTGTCTCGGCGAGATTAATAATAATTGCATCAAGACCAGTAATAGAAGCCAAGACAGAAGAAATCAAAAATCCTGTCTGACCAAAGGCCGTAAGACAAGCTTTGGTAATTAAACTAACCACAACAAAAATAGAAGCAAACTTAATAGCAGGCGCGAGAAGAAAAATTCTCTCTTCTTTTTTATCGGATAAATTAGTGCCATCTTCGTGTGGAATTTCTTTATTGTCTTTCTTTAGAAAAATAATTCCCAAAATAAAAGCTGAAAAAATAATAGAAATAATAAACGGAGTAATATAAATAAGCCAAGATCCATTTAATGGCGCAACGAAAATAATTATTTGAAAAAAACTTGCTAAAGAAGCAAAAATACCAGCCGAAACTAATTTATTAGTAAGGGTAAATTTTTTGCTTTTTTGAGCAAGGGAGATAGTTGTAGAAGTAGAAGAAACAAAACCTCCGGCGATACTAGCTAAAAGCCATCCTTTTTTAGCCCCAAACAGGCGACTAAAAATATGCCCAAGAAGTTGCACGCCGGTAATCAAAGTAACAATCAACCAAAGACGGAAAGGATTAATTATCTCTAAATTAGCAAAAGATCCTAAGTTAATGTTATACGCATTAAAGATTGATGACAAAAAAGTAAGATCAGAAAGTTTGTAATAAAAATTTGGCAAGAATGGTAAAACGACTAAGCCGACAATTGCAAAAAGTAAAAAAGCATTGATTTCCATTCGACTGACTCCCAAAATAAACGACTTAGCTTTTTCTTTAAGAGAAAGAATTAGGGCTAAAACAATCGTGACAGAAACAATTACCTGTAAAGGAAGCGCCTCTGTGGTAGTAAAAAAACCAATTAAAAAGGTAAAAATTGCCGCTACTTCAGTGGTTAATCCAATAGAGTGAATGGCCAAACTACCAATGACATAATAAATACAAATTAGTGTAAAAAATATCAAAGAAACAATAATGGCAATATTAGAATAAGAACCAAGAGCTAAGAATCCGACCAATCCCCCAAGAAGACCAATAAGAGAAAAAGTGCGAAGACCACCAATGTTGTTTTTTTCTGAATCTTGAATTGATTGAATATCTTTTTTATTAGCTTCTCTTTCTAAGCCAATAATTGCTCCTAGGGCAATAGCTAATAATATTTTTAAAGGAATGGAAGATAACATACATTTATTATACAAAAATAACTAACGACCTACAACTTACGACATACGACAAAAAGTCATCTTAAGCAAGGTTATCAAAAATAGTTTCATCATCTTTAGCAAAGTAGAATCCATCTGCTATCAATTAGATATGTATCTTATAATTCTGATAAAAATCTATTTTTAAAAAATGCACCACTTAATAGAAATTACAATAAAAACCATATTTGCTTTTTATGGGGACATGGGATTAGACTTTAAATAGAACAACAAAAAAATGGGGGGGAGAATGAATAACAAAAAAACTCTCACAGCAAAATCAGAAATATCTTTATCATCAATAGAAGAATTAAACAAAAAAAGAGAATTGGAACAAGTAAGAAAAATCATAAGATCTGTTAGGGCACAAATATCTACAGAAAAAATTCCTGTACTAGAAAGGATTTCTGATGTCGTGGGAGGATGCCCAATATGTCTTGGGGCAGTCATATTAAATAAACCACCAAGAGTCCATATGAAATTAATAGTTTGGCAACCACTTAACAATGATCAAGAATTTAAATTGGCACAATCGGGGATAAGTGAATTAATTCTTTCTGGACAATGTGAAACATGTAAGAGAGAAATTTTTGTTAATCTAAGCCCTTTTAATTTTAGTGCAACAAATGGCATCGTAAATTCATCTGTGGATTTCTCAGCTGATGGTGGAATTTTACCCGGAGATAAACTTTTGGGAAAAAAGTGAAACTACCAGCACATACGATAACCTCGCCAAAACAGTTATGGGCGAGGTTTTTTGTTTATAAATCATTTTGATCAAAGAGCCCTTTAAATTTGCCAGAAATAATATAGAATATAAACATCTTATAAAAGACAAAAAATGATAGTCAAAATTAAACAATCAATCTTATTTTTTGGCGATATAGTGGTTTTATACGCCTGTCTTTTGATAACTTTATTTATCAGATATGGAAAAATAAATGCTTTTTTAATTAATGCTCACCTTATTCCATTTTCTATAATATTTCTGCTTTGGCTAGCCATCTTCTATGTTGTTGGCCTTTACGATATTAGAAATCTTAAAAAAACCTTTGACCTTCTACAACTACTCCTTATATCTATAACAACGGGAACAGTTTTAGCAATCACAATTTTTTATCTAATCCCTTATTTCAAAATCGCGCCAAAAACTAACCTAGTTATTATGTCGGCTCTTTTTGGAATATTAGGATTTGGATGGAGAAGTTTGATGGCAAATTATTCCAAAATTCCTTTAAAAAAAGTTTTATTGATTGGATCGGGAGAAGATATGGAAGAGTTTGATAAAATTATTTCAGACAATCCTCAATTAGGTTATAAAGTAGAGAAAAAAATAGAAAGTTTGGATGGAAATGAGATTTTGGACTTAGATGATTTGACAAAAGAACATGGAGTTAACACTGTGATTATAAATCCAAATATTGGCTCAGCTAAAAAAGTCTTTGAACAACTATACAAAAATCTCTCTTTGGGAATTGAGGTTGTGGATTTAACTACGGCCTATGAATTAATTTTAAAAAAATCCCCCGTTTCAGAGGTACAAAAACTTTGGCTAATAACAACAATATCAAAAAACAGAAGTGTATACGAAAAAATTAAAAGACCAATTGATTTTGTTTTGGCAATTATCCTTTTTATTATTTTGTTTCCGCTGATGATGGTAATTTATACATTAATAAAAATAACATCCAAGGGTCCCGGAATCTATTCACAAATTAGACTAGGAAAAAATGAAATAAAAATAAATATATATAAATTTAGAACCATGATCGCCAACTCAGAAAAAAATGGCCCTCAATGGGCAAAAGAAAAAGATCCAAGAACGACACTAATAGGAAGCTTACTCAGATACACTCATTTAGATGAATTGCCACAACTTATCAATATCATTAAAGGAGAAGTATCTTTCGTCGGCCCAAGACCAGAAAGACCAGAATTTGTTGAGAAATTGAAAGAGGAAATATCATATTACGACGTTAGACATTTAGTCACACCGGGTTTAACTGGTTGGGCTCAAATAAATTATAGATATGGATCATCGGTTAAAGACGCTCAAGCAAAACTCCAATATGATATCTACTATATTAAACATAGGGGTTTGTCTTTTGATTTTTTGGTAACTCTAAAAACAATAAAAATGTTTTTTGTTGCTGCAAAGTAAAAAAGTAAAAAGGTGTTATTTTAAAATATCTTAACTTCAAAATTTTGTAACTAATTTGCATATTCCCTAATTCGGTATTTTACTCACGATCGTGAGTAAAATACCGAATTAGGTTTTAAAATGAAGACAATAAAAAGTAAAAAATAATTAATTAAACCATTGATTAGGGGGACCAAGAGAGGTAAGATTAATGTCATAAAATTGATAAGAGCAATATGACATTTGAGAAGATAAAATCAATTCTTTTAAAAAATACATCCACAAAACAAACCATAGCAAAAAACACATTTTGGCTATTTTTTGGGAATATGACATCTCGCTTTATAAGAGCAGGGCTTTTAATTTATGCCGCTCGCATATTGGGGGCGCATGACTGGGGAGCATTTAACTACGCAATGGGAATTGCGGCATTCTTTACAATGTTTACTGATTTTGGAGTTAACGCCGTTTTGACACGGGAATCAGCCAAAGACACAAGCGTTCAAGAAAAATATTTTTCCAGCGCTTTTTTTACAAAAATAATTCTTAGTTTGGCAACAATAGTAATACTATTTTTAATCTTTCCGATTCTTTCTGGGATTGTCTCAGGAAAAACAGAAGATCCGCAATTAGTTTTGAGTCTTTTGCCAATTGTTATATTCTTGGTCATTTTTGATACACTAAGAGATTTTGGCGCAACTTTATCCAGAGCTTGGGAAAAAATGGAGGTGGA
>JAVHOK010000004.1:0-1123 GCA_036170035.1 Minisyncoccota bacterium | reverse complement strand
AGTACCCGCCATAGTTCGAAGAACGACGGCGGGTACTCGATTTCGTAATCTCGCCTTGCTCGAACGAAATCGGTACAGAATTCGGCTTACAAATTCGATTGATAAATCAAAAACCGCTCCTTAAAGGAGTGGTTTTTGATTCTCATTTCGAGCGGAGCGAGAAAAAAGGTTCTGAGCGGAGCGAGGGTTCTTATTATCCAGAACCTCATTAACTAATCTATCCGCTCTTTTATTTTTCTCCCGCGAAATATACTGAAATATCAAATTTGGAAAATCAAATCTTAAATTCCAAATTTCAATAAACAGAGGCTGAAGATCTGGTTCTAAAATTTTATATTTTCCATTTAATTGATTCGCTACTAATTCCGAATCTAAATTAATTACCACCTTAGTGTTTTTTAATTTTGCTTTTCCTAAGAGATGCTTGGTTTTTTTCAAGGCAAAAATTACTGCTTGATATTCAGCCACATTATTAGTGGTTTCTCCTAAATACTCAGCGTATTCTTTATCACCTATCACTACTCCAATCGCTGCCGGACCAGGATTACCACGAGAACCACCGTCAGTAAAAATCATTAATTGATTAGTCATAGGATTGATTTAGTGGATTTCTTGCCAAGGCAAAGGGTCGTTAATATCGAGAGTAAAAGCTGAAGCTCCCTTTTGTCCTCCGCCTCCATATTTTTCAGCAATCTTGGAAACATCACAAGAGCCGTTGGCACGTAAAGAAAACCAAACCTTCTTATTAATTTCACTCCAAACAATGGCTAGAGGAGGGCGTTTTCTGACTAAAACATTTCCTACTTCAGAAATTAAAATAGAAGAATTGACAGCAAAAACTTTTTTACCTTCAAATTTAACTAATTTTGCTTTGGCAGTGATTTTTTGAATTAATTTATCCTGATATTGAGAAATAATTTTCCCCATTTTAATATATTCTTTTCTCTTAGAGACATTTTCCAAATCTCTGGCTAATTGATCCCAGTGTTTAAAGTTATTATCATAAAGTTCTATAGCATTATTAATATCTCGACTAAAAGAAAGTTTGAATTTCCAGATATCCATATCTTCTATATAAAATAGTATTTTAGGGATTTTCTTGTGAGGAAAAAAATATTGCCAA
>JAVHOK010000003.1:0-1123 GCA_036170035.1 Minisyncoccota bacterium | reverse complement strand
ATATTAATGGCTATTCTCTCTTCTTGCCGGCCTATCTGGCCTAAAGAGCCAATCAGAGGTAGAAATCGTTTTCTGCCAAAAATAGTTTCCGCGTAGCCCAGTCTTTTGGCTTGTTCTAAAAACTGCTCCAAATAATTTTTTAAGCCCGAAAAATCATGAAAATACTCTTCTTTAAATTTTTTAGCTTCTTTGAGACTGATGCCTGCGGTTTCGCTCAAGGTTTTAGCACCCATGCCATAAATAATGCCGAAATTTAAAATCTTAGCGAGTTTTCTCATTTCTGGCGTTACTTTTTTCTCCTCGATATTGTTGATATAACTCGCAGTCAAGGTATGGATATCTTTATTTTCTTTGAAAGCTGCTATCATTTTAGAATCTAAAGAAAGATGAGCAGCTAAACGCAATTCAATCTGAGAATAATCTAAAGATAAAAAAGAAAAACCTGGAGCTGCTTCAAAGGCTTTTCTTATCCTCTCTCCCCATTCTCCTTTTGAGGGAATATTCTGCAAATTGGGTTTTTCAGAAGAAAGACGACCAGTGGCGGTGCCAGTTTGTTTCCAGATAGTATGAACTCTCTGGGTTTTTTCATTAATAAATTGGGGTAAAGGCTCAAGAAAGGTTGTTTTTAATTTTTCCAGTTGCCGATAATCAATAATCAAGGGAATGATGGGGTGACTATCTTTTATTTTGCTTAATTCAAAAATATCAGTAGAAGGTTTGCCAGAACTAGTTTTTTTGAGATTGGAAGCATCTAATTGTAAATCCCTAAATAAAACTTCGGCTAATTGTTGATAAGAATTAATATTAAAAGTTTTTTGAGCTAATTGATAAATCTTGTCTTCTAAAATTCTTGTTTCTTTTTCAATTGTTTCTTGCAAGCATCCAAGTATTCTTTTATCTACCAAAATGCCGTTTGCTTCCATCTGAGCTAAAATAAGAATAAGGGGTTTTTCTATTGTTTTCCAAATATTATCTAAACCCAAGCTTGAAGCTTTGACTTTAATGGTTTCAGCTAAATTCAAAAATTTTCTTAAATGATCTTCAGGGGATACAGGGTTTTCTTCTTTTAAGAAAAATCTGGTTAAACTTTCCAAGTTATAATTTTTTCTTTCCGAATCAATTA
>JAVHOK010000002.1:0-5005 GCA_036170035.1 Minisyncoccota bacterium | reverse complement strand
AAACTAAAAAAGGTGGACGGGATAAAAGAGATAAATTATAAAACAAATTAAAAAATGAGTAATAGGTAAAAAGTAATAAGGGAGAAGAAGTAAAAAGTAAAAGGTAAAAAGTAGAAAGTAAGAAGTAGAAAGAGAAAAGAAGTAAAAAGTATTAAGTACAAAGTAAGAAGGGAGAAGAAGTAAAAAGTAAAAGGTAAAAAGTAGAAAGTAAGAAGTAGACAGAAGGTTAGTCATTCTGAGTCCGTTGGCTGAAGGACGAAGCCTGCCTGCCGGCAGGCAGGAATCTAATCTGTCGTATAAGATATTTAGTTTCACTCAGAATAAAAAATAATCCTTAGGAAGTTGGACTTCCTAAGGATTAATTTAATAGTTGTTTTTTTATTATTTAATTCTTCTTTTGACTTCGTCAACAATTTTTTTGATTGGAATATTCTCCTGATTACCAGTAATCATATTTCTTAAAATAATCACATCCTCAAAAACTTCTCTTTGCCCTAAAATAAGAACATATTCAACTTTTTCTTTGTCAGCCATTCTTAGCTGGCCCTTTAAAGATTCTTTGGAAAAAGATTCTTTAACCGCTACACCGGCATCATAAAAGTCACTAATTATCTTAAAAGCTTTTTTCTTGGCCTCATCGCCCATATAAATCAAAAATACTTTGAAGTGATTTTTAACTGGAATATTGATATTTTTTTCCTTTAAAATACTAGCTATTCTTTCTACGCCCATAGCAGCTCCGACTGCGGCCATTCTTGGACCTCCAATGGCTTCAGAAAGATAATCATATCTTCCGCCACCACCTAGAGCGCCGGCAAACTCTTCTGCAAAAAGCTCAAAAACGGTTTTGGAATAGTAATCTAATCCTCTAACTAAAGAAGAGTCAATAATATAAGGTACGGTCACTTCATTAAGAAACTCTAAAACAGATTTAAAGTGATGCTTACAAGATCCACAAAGATAATCAACGGACTGAGGAGCGCTAGCTTTAAATGGCTGACATTTTTCTTCTTTGCAATCCAAAAGTCTAAGTGGATTTTCAGATAATCTACGAGAACAATCACGACAGATTTTCCCAGTTTTATTTTTATAAAAATCTTTTAATTTTTTTATATAGCCGGGACGACAGTTTTTACAACCAATGCTGTTAATTTTAACCAAAATCCCTTTAATTTTTAGCTCTTCTAACATTTTATAACAAGCTAAAATAACTTGGGCATCATAAGCAGGATCATCAGAATGTAAAATCTCAAAACCAGCTTGATTAAATTGTCTAAATCTTCCAGCTTGAGGTTGTTCATATCTAAATATTGGAGAAATGTAAAAATACTTTCCAGGAATTTGAGAGCGAGATGCGCCGCTTTGAAGATAGGCCCTCATAACTCCCGGGGTCATCTCTGGGCGTAAGGCTAGAACATCTTCACTTTTGGTTTTGACAATAAACATTTGTTTAGAAACAACTTCAGAAGCGATTCCAGCTCCCCTTTCAAAAAGATGGATATTTTCCATAACTGGAGTTTCAATTCTCTCAAAGCCATAAGCCGCTGAGATTTTTTTGAATTCTTTTTCAATTTTATCTATATATACAAAATCAGCAGGAAAAATGTCGTGCATCCCCTTTGGAGATTGAAAAGCGTTGCTTTTTTTTGAAGCAGTTTTTTTTGTGGCTTTAATTTTTTTGTCCATATTTTTTATTGAAGTTGATAATTTAATTCTTTAAAAATTTTTGCTTCTGTAACTGGCCAAAGACGAACCTTAACTAAACCAACGATGGCATCTTGCTTAAGAGTCCCCCAATAACGAGAATCCATACTATTTAAACGATTATCCCCCAAGACAAAATATTGTCCAGTGTCTATTTTAATTGGTAAAGCGGTGTCTTTGGGTGCCCAAGTTAAATTACTAGGAAGATAGTCTTCTTTTAAGACAACACCTTTTTTGTCTTGATCGTTATAAACAGTGACTTGATTATTTTTTACTTCAACAGTTTCTCCCGGCAAACCAATAATTCTTTTTATATAATAAATAGAATAATCTTGAGGAGAGTGGAAAACAATAACATCGCCTCTTTCTGGTTCTCTAAAACGATAACTTAGTTCGTCAACTAGTAAGTAATCACCATTATAAAAATTGGGCTCCATACTGGCTCCATTGACGATAAATGGTTGAATAAGAAAATACTTAACTATAGCAACGGCAATAAGAGCAATAATAAAAACCTCAGCTATTTCCCAAATACTATATAATATTTTTTTCATTTTATTGTGCGCACAAAAACTAGTGTTTTGTTTTTAAATTTGGCCTAAATCCCTAAACATTGGGATTTAATTGTGTTATTATATACGAAAATATGGAAAAATCAAATTGCGATTTTGGTAATATAAAAATGATAGTCGGACTAGGAAATCCAGACGAAGAATATAAAAATACCTATCATAATGTTGGGAAACTTTTTTTAGATAAACTAATTAAAAAGGCTGGAATAAAATCAAAATATGAATTCCCGAATGGAAAAGATTTTGGATTTTTAAAAATTGGCAATCTGATTTTAGTAATTTCAAAGACATATATGAACGAATCGGGTCTAGCAGTTGATCAGGCGTTGAAATATTTTAAAAATAAACCAAAAGAAATGGCTATTGTCCACGACGACTCTGATAAAGAAATTGGGACTTATAAAAAAAGCTTTGATCAAAGTTCTGGTGGACACAAAGGGATTGAGTCAATTATAAAAATAATAGGAGAGCAAGATTTTTATAGAATTAAAATAGGAATTAGACCAAAAGAAGAAATTATCCGCGAAAAAGCGGGAGATTTTGTTTTAAAAAAAATAACAAAAAAAGACGCGGAGATATTTAACAAAATATTTGACGAAATAATAGATTTGATGAACATTTAATCTAAAAAAACAGCCCTTAAAAAGGGCTATTTTTATTGTTTATTAATTTAACCAAGATGACGGCGAGGAATAGTAGGAGCGGGAGGAGCAAAAACAAATTCAAATATTCCATTTTGTTCACCACCAAAAGCCTCCTTTCTTCCTTTGTTGCCCATATTACCAGCATTATAGCTTGGATCAAAATCTTTATAGTGATAGCTCCCAGGCTTAAATACATCTGAAAGAATAACTCCTGATTTAACTAAATTATCAATTAATCGTCCGGCTGGAATAACACGAGGGATAGCATTGGTCGTGTAAATATCTCCGCACGATTCTAGAGCTTTTTCTCCTGATCTATAATTAGCACAAGCTGTTAAAAAAGAGTTGCCGTCAGAAGTGCTAACAGATTGAAGCCACTCAAACATATCTTTAATATTATTTAATAACCATGGCTGTTTATAATAATTTGGAATTTGATTGCCTGCTAATGTATAAGCACCCATAGCATGATTCAAATAAATCAACAAAACTCCAGCATAGACAGCTGACTGACCACTATGATTATCTACCACCGTATGGATACCATCTAAAGTTTCCTCCTTGCTAAGAGAAAAATGACCATTTTCAGTTGTAAATGTTAGATGTAAATATTTCTTTTCTAAGGCATTGAGTTTATTTATTCCAACATGTTGAACAACTTCCGGATATTTATTTTTTACAATAGAAGCTAAAACATTAAAAGAAGAGAAGTCTTCGCTACATGAATTTCCTGAATCAATTCCACAGGTATTATCAATGCTAAATGTTTCTTCTCTAAGAGCATCTACTAAAAGATTCTTAAGTTGTTCTTTCTGCTCTGAGGTTAATTTATCTTTTATTTTATCTGCACGGAATGCCAACTCTTGAGCAATGAATTTATTAAGCCAATCAGTCCCCCATCTTTTTGGAGTTCCATCCGGGCAATTTAAATAATATGCATCCATAACACTTTGAATAACAGCTGGATCTTCGGTAAACCCAAGCTGATCTATCCAATAATTAGCTGACTCTGCTCCCTTGGTTTGTCCTTCGCGACGCCAAATATTTCCTAAGGAATCACTTTCTAGAGCTTCTTCGGCACCTACCTCAAAAGACCCATCATAATTTTCTTGAGCTAATCCTGTAATTTCTCTAACCCTATCTAAAATAGCTTGCTCCGTTGAAACTCCTGCTTGTTGAACTTTTTCTATCTTTGTCTCTTTTTTTATACCTTGAGTTTCTTGAGCTTCTGTGGCGGGAGTAGCAGAAACCATAGATGCGCCCATTAAAGCGACCGCTCCTATTTTTTTCTTAATAGCTCCTACTATGGTTTGTTTTTTTGGTAAGACTAAACTTTCTGTAATGACTTCTTTTTTTTCTTCCTCTTGAGGAGGAACATTACTTAATATATTACTCATATTTTTTATTATTTTTAAAAAATAATATTATGACTAAATTAATCATAAAACATAATATAAAATTAATCAAAATTAAAAATCTTTATTTATACTAAATAAAGAGATATAATCAGATTCTATGAAAATTAAGAAAAAAGAGGAAATGAGAATTGAAATTGTTGAGATGGCAAGAAAACTTGTTGGCATCCCTTACAAATATGGAGCAACGATGGAAGATGCTCCAAAATATTTTGATTGTAGCAGTTTTACCAAATATCTTTATAGACAATTTGGATACGAAATTCCAAGAAGCACTATTTTACAAGCAACTTATGCAGGAAAAAAGGTTAAAAGTTTAAAAGATATTAAATTGGGAGATCTTTTATTTTTTACCGGAAATTCTGGACATTATAATAAAAAATATCCTCAAGGAATTGGGCATGTGGCATTATATATTGGCAATAATAACTGTCTCCATGCAACAGCTAAAAGATTTAAAGATTATCCACAAATAGTAGAAAAGGGATGCGTCAAAAAAGAAGGTTTGGATTCTTTGAATAAAAAAATGGTTGGGGTAGTTGTAATAAAAAGAATAATATAATAACTATTGATTTTTTTCATAAAATCGGTAAGATTACAATACAAAAAATAAGTTTGCTCGCTTGGTGTAGCCTGATTAACACGTCTCCCTGTCACGGAGAAGACCACG
>JAVHOK010000001.1:0-1157 GCA_036170035.1 Minisyncoccota bacterium | reverse complement strand
CTCTTTTTCCTTTTGCCAAAATAGAGCCGATTGAGGATTACACAATTTTTGCTCCGAAAGCTAAAATCATCGGAGGTATTTTGAAGCTAAAAGAGAGTTTCGTTTTGCCAATTAAAGATTTCTCTGGAGTTCAGGAAGATACCCTGGCTACCCTGCTTAATGCTTTTTCTAAGACAACTAAAGAGGAGGGGATGGGGCTTCAGATAATTTTTCAGGCAGATAAGACAAAAAAGGATAAAATCTTCGCTACTGTCAGGAAAGGTCTTTTAGAAGGCAAAACCTTAAAAGAAGCTTTAGCCGCTCCTTCAACAATCATAAAAGATTCTTTTAAAAAACAATTATCTCAATCAGAAAAAGATAAGTTAGAAAAACAAAAGCCAAAAATAGTGGATGAATCCTTAATTAAATTAGTAGAAGAGAAATCGCAGCATCCCTTATTTAATACGAATGTCCGTTTTCTTACTTCTGCTGCTACTCAAGAAAGAGCTGAAGAATTATTTTCTCATCTTAAAGAAGCCTTCAACGCCTTTTACAATCCCTTAGGTAATGATTTTTCAATGAATGAAATTAAAGCTGGAAGAAGTCTCAAACAATTAGTTTATGATTTTTCCTTTCGCAATTTTAGAAATTCACAAATTTGTTCTTTAAATAGTTTTGAATTAGCGACTATCTATCATTTACCTCATCCTTTGATTGATAATGCTCGAGTGAAATGGCTTAAAGCTCGTTCTGCACCTCCTCCTTTAAATTTGCCTCAAGAAGGGGTCATCTTAGGACTCAGTTATTTTGAAGGCCAGGAAAAGGCAGTGAAAATAAAAGATGAAGACAGGAGAAGGCATATTTATGTGGTTGGTCAGACTGGTACTGGTAAGACAACTTTATTAAAATCAACTTTTCTTCAAGATATTATTCAAGGCAAAGGTGCGGCTTTTATTGATCCTCATGGTGATGCCGCTCTTGATATCTTAGGATTAATTCCTGCTTCAAGGAAAGATGATGTGATATATTTTAATCCTGGCGATTCTCAATATGCTATGGGAATGAATATTTTAGAATGGGATAATCGCTACACCTTTCAAAAAACTTTCGTTATTAATGAATTATTGGAAATTGTGGATAAACTTTACGATTTGAAATTGACTGGCGGACCGCTTTTT